>DWYB01000079.1 GCA_019118885.1 Candidatus Mediterraneibacter surreyensis
ATTCAGAAAAAAAGTAAGCGAAGATAAAACATTACTATATTTCAAGTATAGAGCACGAAGTGCCACAACCCCAGTATTTTCAAGGATTGTGGCACTCATTTTTCTTTTCAACTGTCAAAGATGGGATTATAGCAAATGAAAGAAGAAAATTCAATGAGGGGTGAACTTGTAACAGTTCAGCCGCGCTATTCGTAAAACCGCACTTCGTGCTTATTGTGGCTATCGCCACTGTTTTACTCATGGACAGGCGCTTAGCTCATCAGGGATGGAGCGGGCCGATTCTTATGCAAGCATAAATCCCCCCTCCATCCCTGATGGCTGAACTGTTACCCCCTCAATTTTTATCCCCCATCTTTCGCCCTGCTATGACCGGATGTGACAACGGCATATAACAGGGCAAGTCGGCCTTTATTATGAAAGCAAAACTGTTCTCCCTGAACGATTTCAGGGAAAATCTTAGGTAATTAAGACTTAATTTCAGACGACAGAAAATCCGGAACAAGGAGCCGCCCGATGTAGAAATATGTAGAACGGTTTTTGCGGACAACCTGCCTGTGATGGACTATAATGACCACAAACACAAGAACATTGTGGGTAATTTATTAAACAGGAGGGTTTGCTATGTTAGAAGGATTGGCAGCGGATACCAGTGTCATTACATATCTGATGGCAGCGGTCGGTGTATTGGGGATTTTTGCTAAGATCGTCAATCACCTGACTTTGCACAGGCTGGTGAGGGCGGCAGGAAACATGCCGAAGAGCACACACAAACTGATAAAGCTGGTAAGGGCAAAATACGAACACGCATGTATGATCCGGGATTCGGTGGAAAACATTGATGCGTTTGTGGAAAAATATATTTATGAATATCGCGGGTTTTTATTCCGCATACATACATGGAGGCAGATTGAGATATTATCTGTCTGGTTTGCCGGGATACTGGCTGCACTTGGGGCGTCAGTACTTTACTTTTATTCCGGATTCTCAGAATCCGTTTATCGATATATTGCTGCAGGAACAGCGGAGGTAGTCCTGCTCCTTGTGGTTATGCGGCTGAGTGATGAGCCGTATAAGGTGAATGCGATAAAGATGTATATGGTAGATTATCTGGAAAATATCTGTACATTCCGGCTGCGCAGACAGGGAGCCAGGGAAAGGGAATTTATCGATGTTATTTCTGCGGAAGGCAATGGAAAGAATAAGTTCCAGACAGCGGGCGCAAGCAGAAGCCGGGGAACAGACAGGAGTGCCTCAGCCGATCCGGTACTGGCCGGCGCTGGTGGACAGGAAATCTATGCCGGAACAGATGCATCTGTCCAATCTGTACAGGCAGAAGAAGTCAGATCAACGGGATCGGATGTGACAGGAGAAGATTCCGGTTATGAAAATCAGGAGCCGCGCACATCAGAACGCGGTTTGAGAAATGTAAGATCGGCAAAGGCCTCAAGGCAGACTGCAGATCCGTCAGGTCGCAGGGAAAATGGAAAAGGAGGATTGTCTATTAATATTGAGGGAGAACCAAGGAATACTGAGAAAGGAGAGGCTGCGCGTGAAGCGGTCCGTCATGCGGCGCAGAGCGGATCGGATGACGACAGACCGGCGCTCAGAGAGGAGGCGATCCGTCAGATTCTGGAAGAATTTCTGGCGTGACAGGATGTCTGAACTGTTACAAAATCTTCTTTTAACTTGAATAAGATATATAGATTTGGTAAAATATGCATAGAGTTTCGGCAGCGGCCGTCTGTGCCGGCGCCGTGCTTCAAATGATGACATCGATATTGAAGGATATCAGAGAGGAAGGATAATGATGAGCAAAGTAACATTTGACTATTCAAAGGCATGCAGTTTTGTACAGGAGCATGAGATCCAGTATATGAGCGAGCTTGCTCAGCAGGCAAAGGACAGGCTCCTTGCAAAGACCGGTGCGGGAAATGATTTTCTGGGATGGATTGACCTTCCGGTTGATTATGACAAAGAGGAATTCGCACGTATCAAAAAAGCGGCAGAGAAGATTCGTGAGGATTCGGACGTGCTTCTCGTGATCGGTATCGGCGGATCCTATCTGGGAGCCAGAGCAGCCATTGAGTTCCTCGGACATTCTTTTGCAAATGTGGTATCGAAAGATATCCGCAAAGCTCCGGAAATCTACTATGTAGGAAACAGCATCAGCAGCACTTATATCAAAGATCTGATCGATGTAGTCGGAGACAGAGATTTCTCTATCAATATGATCTCCAAATCCGGTACTACAACAGAACCTGCCATTGCGTTCCGTGTATTTAAAGAGATCCTGGAGAAAAAATACGGCAAAGAGGAAGCTGCAAAGAGAATCTATGCAACGACAGACCGGGCGAAGGGAGCCCTTAAGAATCTGGCTACAGAAGAAGGCTACGAGACTTTCGTAGTGCCGGATGATGTAGGAGGACGTTTCTCCGTACTGACAGCAGTAGGACTGCTCCCCATCGCTGTGAGCGGCGCTGACATTGACAAGTTGATGGAGGGTGCGGCAGCAGGAAGAAAGGCTGCGATCGAGAATGATTTTGCTGACAACGATGCGATGAAATATGCGGCGATAAGAAATATTCTTCTGCGCAAAGGAAAAACGGTAGAGGTACTGGCAAATTATGAGCCGAGCCTGCACTATGTGTCCGAGTGGTGGAAACAGCTCTACGGAGAGAGCGAAGGCAAGGATCAGAAAGGTATCTTCCCGGCATCTGTAGACCTTACGACAGACCTGCATTCCATGGGTCAGTTCATCCAGGACGGCAACAGAATCCTGTTCGAGACTGTTCTCAACGTAGAAAAGTCCAGGGAAGAGATCGTTATCAATGAAGAGCCGGTAGATCTGGACGGTCTGAACTATCTTGCAGGAAAGAATGTTGACTTTATCAATAAGAGTGCGATGAACGGAACAATTCTTGCGCATACAGACGGAAATGTTCCGAACCTGATGGTGAAGATTCCTGAGCAGAATGAGTTCTATCTTGGCGAATTATTCTATTTCTTTGAGTTCGCATGCGGCGTGAGCGGATATTTACTCGGCGTTAATCCGTTCAATCAGCCGGGTGTTGAGAGCTACAAGAAGAACATGTTCGCACTGCTCGGAAAACCGGGATATGAGGAGCAGAGAGAAGCTCTTATGAAGAGGTTATAAAATATTAGGTTTTCACTTTTGTTGAATGGAAATCATAAATAGGGTATAATAATAAGCAGTCGGAAAAAGCCGGCTGCTTATTCTGTTGTATCGGGAATTATTTACAACTGGATATCGCTTTTGCCGGAGGTATGCAGGAGCGGCAGCGGTGTGATAAAGGAGGAAATGTAAAATGTTACGTATCGGTATGTTGACAAGCGGCGGAGATTGTCAGGCGCTTAATGCGGCCATGAGAGGCGTTGTAAAGGGTGTGTGTTCCAAACGGGATGATGTGGAGATTTATGGATTTAAAGACGGATATAAAGGGCTGATCTACGCAGATTTCAGTATGCTTACATCAAAGGATTTTTCAGGGATCCTGACACGGGGCGGCACGATCCTCGGTACGTCCAGACAGCCGTTCAAGCTGATGAGAGTGCCGGACAAAGACGGACTTGACAAGGTGGAAGCTATGAAGCATACATATCATAAGCTGAACCTGAACTGTCTCGTCATCCTCGGAGGAAACGGAACGCATAAGACAGCCAATCTGCTTCGTGAGGAAGGACTCAATATTATTACCCTGCCGAAGACGATCGATAATGACCTGTGGGGAACCGACATGACATTCGGATTCCAGAGCGCAGTGGATATCGCTACAGATACGATCGACAGGATCCACACGACGGCAACATCCCACAGCCGGGTGTTTATCATCGAGGTTATGGGACATAAGGTTGGATATGTAACACTCCATGCAGGTATTGCGGGAGGGGCTGATATTATCCTCCTTCCGGAGATCCCGTATGATATAAAGGCGATCAAGAAAGTGATTGACGGACGTTCTAAAGCCGGCAAGCCGTTCACGATCCTGGCAGTGGCAGAGGGCGCCATCTCTAAGAAAGACGCCAAGTTATCCAAAAAAGAGTACAAGGAGAAACTGGCGAAGAGAAAATATCCTTCCATTGCATACGAGCTGGCTGAGCAGATCCAGAAAGAGACAGACAAGGAAGTTCGAATTACTGTTCCCGGACATACACAGAGGGGCGGCTCTCCGTGCGCATATGACAGGGTATTTGCAACACGGGTAGGCGCGAAAGCGGCTGAACTGATCCTCGAGGAGAAGTACGGATATATGGTTGCCATGAAGAACGGCGAGACGACGAAAGTTCCGCTGGCAGAAGTGGCAGGAAAGCTGAAGACTGTTGATCCGAAATGCAGTCTCATCAAAGAGGCGCGGATGATCGGTATTAGCTTTGGTGACGAATAAGAAAGATTCAGATGAGGTGTAGATCATGTCGTATACGGCACTTTACAGAAAGTTCCGCCCGGCTGAGTTTGCGGACGTCAAAGGGCAGGATCATATCATTACAACATTGCAGAACCAGATAAAGGCAAACCGTATCGGACATGCTTATCTTTTCTGTGGAACAAGAGGAACCGGGAAGACGACGGTTGCGAAGATATTTGCGAAAGCGGTCAACTGTGAGCATCCGGTGGACGGAAGCCCCTGCGGGGAATGTGAGATGTGCAGATCCATCGCGGCGGGCACGTCCATGAATGTGATCGAGATTGATGCGGCGTCCAACAACGGTGTGGACAACATCAGGGAGATCCGTGAGGAGGTTGCCTACCGTCCGACGGAGGGGCGGTACAAGGTCTATATTATCGACGAGGTGCATATGCTTTCCATAGGAGCGTTCAACGCACTGTTGAAGACGCTGGAGGAACCGCCGGAGTATGTTATTTTTATTCTGGCGACGACAGAGGTTCATAAGATTCCGATCACGATTCTGTCCAGATGTCAGCACTATGATTTCAAAAGAATCAGCATAGAGACGATCACAGACCGTATGAAAGAGCTTATGGATACAGAGCACGTGGACGTAGAGGATAAGGCGCTTAGGTATATCGCAAAAGCGGCGGACGGGTCCATGCGTGACGCGCTGAGTCTTCTGGACCAGTGCATAGCGTTCTATATGGGACAGAAGCTGACTTACGACAATGTGCTGGAAGTTCTTGGAGCGGTGGATACGGATGTGTTCAGCAAACTGCTTCGAAAAGTCATTGACAGGGATGTGGCCGGCGTGCTGGATGTAGTGGAGGATCTGGTCATGCAGGGACGTGAGTTGACTCAGCTGGCTGCTGATTTTACATGGTATCTTCGAAACTTGCTTCTGGTAAAAACTTCTGATAATATAGAGGAGGTTCTGGATGTATCGACGGAAAATATGGCTCAGCTCAGGGAAGAAGCTCAGATGATCGAACCTGATATGCTGTTCCGCTACATCCGTATTTTTTCTGAACTTTCCAATCAGCTTAAATATGCTACGCAGAAAAGAGTAATGCTGGAAGTAGCTCTTATCAAGCTCTGTACGCCTGCCATGGAAAGCGGTCAGGATTCCCTGCTGGACCGTATCCGCGCGGTGGAGGAAAAAGTGGAGAAGGGGATCGAAGCAGCTGCTGCGATGCAGATCCGGGGAGCCGGGTACATGCAGGGAGAAAGTTCTTCCGGCGGTAACGGTGAATATGGCGGTCCGTCTGAAGGAAATACAGGAGTTCCCCAGATACTTCCCAATGCGATCCCGGAGGATGTGCAGGAAGTGGTGAAAAATTTCCGTTCTATTGCCGGGGAAGCATCCGGCATGATCAGGGGATACCTGAAGAAGGCTCGATTAAGCCTTGGCGGTGATAACCGTCTTCTGATCGTGCTTCCGGATACTCTGGCAGCCAGTGTGGTCGGAAGAGAAGATCACATACAGGAGCTGGAACAGCTGATCGAGGAAAGGATCGGAAAGAAAGTGGAGGTAGAAGTGCGGCATGTGGAGGAAGGCCGGCATTTCGAAGACACATTCGTTGATATAGAACAGAAGATCAATATGGAGATAACAGTGGAGGATTAGATATGGCAAAACGCGGAGGATTTCCGGGCGGCGGTATGCCGGGAAATATGGCAAACCTTATGAAACAGGCGCAGCGCATGCAGCGCCAGATGGAGGAACAGCAGAAGGAACTTGAGTCAAAAGAATTTACAGCGTCTGCAGGAGGCGGTGCGGTGGAAGTGACTGTATCCGGCAAGCGTGAGGTGCTGAAGGTGAAACTGACGGAAGAGGTAGTGGATCCGGATGATATCGAGATGCTTGAGGATCTGATCGCTGCCGCGACAAACGAAGCGCTGCGAAAAGTAGATGAAGAGAGCGGCGCGGCGATGTCCAAGCTGACAGGAGGCCTTGGCGGCGGAGTTCCCGGAATGTTCTGAAAATGCGCCTGGTATTTTGTCAAAAGTATGCAGAAGATTTTAGATATCATAAGTAAAGGGGACATCAGATGTATGTCTCCTTTCTATGTTAGGACAGAGGTGCAATAATGGATTATTACAGTAACCAGATCAGCAGGCTGATCGATGAATTTTCCCGTTTGCCGGGAATAGGGAGCAAGTCTGCACAGAGGCTTGCATTTCATGTGATCAACATGCCGGTAGATCAGGTGGAAAGTCTGGCTCAGTCGATTGTGGAAGCCAGAAAGAATGTCCGGTACTGCAAAGTGTGCTGTACGCTTACGGATGGAGAAGTGTGTCCCATCTGCAGCAATCCGGACAGAGATAAGAAAACGATCATGGTGGTGGAGACGCCGCGGGATCTCGCGGCTTATGAAAAGACGGGAAAGTATAACGGCGTTTATCATGTGCTTCATGGAGCCATATCTCCCATGCTGGGAATCGGTCCGGGAGATATCCGTCTGAAAGAACTGATGGAGCGGCTTCAGGGGGATGTGGATGAAGTGATCATTGCGACCAATTCCAGTCTTGAGGGAGAGACTACCGCCATGTATATCAGCAAGCTTATCAAGCCGGCAGGAATCAAGGTAAGCAGAATCGCAAGCGGAGTGCCGGTAGGCGGAGATCTGGAATACATTGACGAGGTCACGCTGCTGAGAGCTCTGGAAGGGCGGACGGAACTGTAAATTGTAACATGAGGTAGACTTTATGGGAAAAAGAAAGGTTACGTCATCAGATGTGGCAAGAAAAGCCGGAGTATCGCAGGCCACAGTCTCCATGGTATTAAATAAAAAATACAACGTTTCATTTTCCAAAGAAGTAATCGAAAATGTGGAAGAAGCGGCCAGAGAGCTAGGGTACGAGCTGCCAAAGAGAAAAAAGCGCAGAGAAGAACGAAGGGAAAATATGCTGGTTGTCATAAGCCCAAATCTCACCAATCCTTATTATGTCATGCTTCTCCAGGGAATCGAGTCCAGGGCGGCGGATCAGGGATTCGGCATTTTCGTGTGCAATACCCAGAGAGACCTGAAAGTTGAGGAACGTTACCTTAAGATGATTTCCTCCTTGCATCCGCAGGGGATCATCTATATGTGTAATCCCAGTCAGTGCTTTATGGCTCAGGTTGAAGAACTTTCAAATCGTATACCGGTAGTTGTTATAAATAACCAGAATGAGCGGCTCAACGTAGATGCTGTGGAACTGGACAATTCCAAGCTGGGACGTCTGATGGCGAGGCATCTTCTTGAGTTAGGACATAGAGATGTGGGATATATCGCTCCGCCTCTTACTGTGCGGCAGAAGCAGCGCTCTAAGAGAGTGGAAGGGTTTCTAAAGGAATTCCAGAACGCCGGTCTTAAGGAACATGTGGTCATAAAGGCCGCAGATGAGCAGATGGATAAGGATGTGCCCGGGATTGATTCGGAATACAGGATCGGCTATGATCTGACGAAAGAGCTTTTAAAAGAACATCCGGAGCTGACCGCGATCGTAGGGCTTAATGATATGATCGCGTTCGGGATCATGGACGCTCTTTATGATGAAAAATACAAAGTTCCCGGGGATATGTCCGTCATGGGATGTGACAACACGCTGTTTGCAAAGGTGAAAGAAGTATCACTGACCACGATCGAGCATTTCGTCATATATAAAGGAATGGACGCCTGCGATATCATTATGAAAAAGATGACGTCCCGCATGAAAAAATATACCGAGATCGAGCCGGTCAGTATCTATCATGTAGAGTACGAGCCTAAGATCGTAGTGAGAGGTACTACCTCATATCCAAGATCTGAAAAAAGAAAAATTAATAAAAAAAGAAACAATATTAATAATAAAATCTGAAAAAATATTTTTACAGTCTTCGATGAATTCTTAAAATAAAGGATTTTGAAAGAAAAGGTGTGTTAAATATTAATTAATATCAATTAAATAACTGTGATAATTATTTTTTTTCAATAAATCATTGTATTAATAATTTTTCCTCCGGTTGACCTGGGTTTTTATTACAGATATAATCAGAACAGAAGTAATAAACTGGTCTGGCATAAGGAGGAACAAAAAATGAGATTTTTTATTGACACAGCAAATGTAGACGATATCAGAAAAGCAAATGATATGGGCGTAATCTGCGGCGTTACCACAAATCCGTCGCTGATCGCAAAAGAAGGCCGTGTATTCGAGGACGTTATCGCAGAGATCGCATCCATCGTGGACGGTCCGATCAGCGGAGAGGTAAAGGCTACTACAACAGATGCCGAGGGCATGATCAGAGAAGGACGTGAGATCGCCAAAATCCATCCGAATATGGTAGTTAAGATTCCTATGACAACGGAAGGATTAAAGGCGGTTAAAGTACTTTCAGCAGAGGGCGTCAAGACGAATGTGACTCTGATCTTTACAGCGAATCAGGCGCTTCTCGCCGCAAGGGCAGGCGCAACATACGTATCGCCGTTCCTCGGACGTCTGGATGACATCTCGGTAAGGGGCGTTGACCTGATCACGGAAATATCAGAGATCTTTGACGTGGCAGGAATCGAGACAGAGATCATCGCAGCCAGCATCCGCAACCCGATGCATATCACGGACTGTGCGCTGGCAGGAGCAGATATCGCTACGGTTCCGTATAAAGTGCTTGAGCAGATGACACATCATCCGCTGACAGATGCGGGAATTAAGAAGTTCCAGGAAGATTACATCGCAGTGTTCGGCGAGTAAGACCGAAAGTATTATTATTCAGATCATGTTACAGAGAGAAGTTTTAGAATAATCAGAAAAAGAGGATAATTAAATGGACAAGCTGAAACTAATGAAAACTGCAAATGAGATCCGTAAGGATATCGTAACGGCAGTTCACAGTGCAAAGGCCGGACATCCCGGCGGTTCGCTGTCAGCAGCGGATATTTTTACCTATCTTTATTTTGAAGAGCTGAATATCGATCCGAAGGATCCGAAGAAACCGGACAGAGACCGTTTTGTCCTGTCTAAAGGACATACGGCGCCGGGGCTGTACTCGGCGCTTGCGGAGCGGGGATATTTCCCGAAAGAGGACTTAAAGACACTTCGTCATACAGGATCTTATCTGCAGGGGCATCCGGATATGAAGCATATCCCGGGAGTTGATATGTCTTCCGGTTCTCTCGGCCAGGGAATCTCCGCAGCAGTGGGTATGGCGATCGCAGCCAAGCTCAGGGGAGACGACTACAGAGTTTATACACTTCTTGGAGACGGAGAGATCCAGGAGGGGCAGGTATGGGAAGCTTCCATGCTGGCAGCTCACAGGAAACTGGACAATCTTGTTGTCATTGTGGACAACAATAATCTGCAGATCGACGGTGCGATTACGGACGTCAATTCCCCGTATCCGATCGACAAAAAGTTCGAAGCGTTTAATTTCCATGTAATTAATATCGATGGAAATGATTTCGACCAGATCGACGCTGCGTTCAAAGAGGCAAAGACCGTGAAAGGACAGCCTACGGCGATCATTGCAAAGACTCTGAAAGGAAAAGGAGTCTCCTATATGGAAAACCAGGCAGGATGGCATGGAAAAGCCCCGAATGATGAAGAGTATGAGATCGCTATGAAAGAACTGGAAAAGGCAGGTGAAGCGTTATGTCAGATGTAAAGAAGATCGCAACAAGAGAGAGTTATGGAAATGCTCTGGCGGAATTGGGAACAGAGCACAAAGACGTGGTCGTGCTGGACGCGGATCTTGCGGAAGCGACAAAGACAGGTATCTTTAAAAAGGCTCATCCGGAACGCTTCATTGACTGCGGTATCGCAGAGTCTAATATGATGGGCGTGGCGGCAGGTCTCGCGGCGGCAGGTATGGTTCCGTTTGCAAGTTCCTTCGCGATGTTTGCGGCAGGGCGTGCATTCGAACAGGTGAGAAATTCCATCGGGTATCCTCATCTGAACGTAAAGATCGGCGCCACACATGCGGGTATCTCCGTAGGTGAGGACGGTGCATCCCATCAGTGCAATGAGGATATCGCGCTGATGCGCACGATTCCCGGTATGACAGTGATCTGCCCGTCCGATGATGTGGAGGCGAGGGCAGCGGTGAAAGCGGCGTATGAGCATGATGGGCCTGTATATTTAAGATTCGGGCGTCTGGCTGTGCCGGTGATCAATGACACACCTGACTATAAGTTTGAGATGGGAAAAGGTGTTGTCCTCAGAGAGGGAAAGGATCTTACGATCATCGCTACAGGACTTCCGGTAAACAATTGCCTTGAGGCGGCTGAGAAACTGGCGGAAGATGGAATTGACGCGAAAGTGATCAATATTCATACGATCAAACCTCTGGATGAAGAACTTGTTGTCGCGGCTGCGAAAGAGACGGGAAAAGTCGTTACAGTTGAGGAACATTCCGTGATCGGAGGTCTTGGAAGCGCCGTGTGCGATGTCCTTTCGGAACAGGCTCCTACGAAGGTGATGAAGATCGGAATTAACGATGTGTTTGGAGAATCAGGTCCGGCGGCTGAGCTGCTTGTGAAGTACGGGCTTGATACTGAGAGTATATATCAAAAGATAAAAGAATTTTCAAAATAGTTTTTAAATTGTCGTTGGGGACGTAGTAAAAGTGGATTTTACTACGTCCCCAACTGCGTTTTACTATGTCCCCCGTTAAATTTGTCGAACTTATCTGACATCAACTGATAAATTCAGCTATTTCTCTATGCTATCCTCTTAGAGACGCCGGGAAAATATAGTAACAATTGTTACAGAACATCATTATCAGGAAGGTGGAGTATATATGGAAAGACAGATACCAAAAAATGTTCGGCAGATTGGAAATGTGAGCGACAGCCCCAAGATTTATGTGGAAGACTATGTAGATACATTCTTTACGCAGTTATGCGAGAAATGTGAAAAGGCGGGAAATGGCCCCATAGGAGCGTTTCTTGTAGGAGATATCCAGTCCGGGGATGACGGAGAGTTCGTATACATATATGGGGCGATCCAGATGCATGAACTGAAAATGAACGGAAACGAATACGTAATTGACGAAAGTACATGGAAACACGCGTATGAAGACTGTAAACAGTTCTTTGAGGACGGGGAAATGCTGGGATGGTTTGTAGCTCATCCGGGAGTGCCCCTTACGCCGGAGCCGTCCACGGTGAAACTTCATAAGAAATCATTTCCGAAGAAGAATACGGTATTTATCATGAAAGATCCCGTGGAGAAAGACGAGACATATTATGTGCACAAAATGAACGACCTGATGGAGATAGGAGGGCATTACACGTATTATGAGAAAAATCCGTGTATGCAGAATTACATGATCTCCAGTCGAAAAAAAAATGGGGCGTTTTCCACGGAGACTGTGGAGGATAGAGCTGCACAGGACTTTCGTAATCTGGTTAGAAAACGGGGGAAATACCGGAAACAGAAGAAAGCAGGCGGTCTGATGTATGCAGCGAGTGCGTGCCTTGTACTTGTTATTATCATTATGGGAGTTTCTATGGTCAACAGCTTTGACCGGATGAAATCTGTACAGAGTACGCTGGAAACTCTTGCAGACAGGAATGATACTATGGAAACCCAGGAAACCAGCGGTTCAGTGACTGCTATAACATCGGAAGAACAGACCGGAAAGGGGCAGGAAGAAGGAACGGCAGAGACTGACCAGACTGAGAAAGACGCCGGTCAGTCAGATCAGGATCAGACGATTCAGAATGAGGAAAACAGCGCGGATGCAGGACAGAAAGTTGAAGAAGAGACGGGAACGAAGACAGACAGTGGTGAGACAAGCTCTGTGGATGAAAGCCAGACTAAGAACAATACTTCAAAGGACGCCAATGGAAGCGACGGTGTTTATATTGTAGAAGAGGGAGATACACTGGCTATTATCAGCAGAAAAATGTATGGAGATGTAACTCACGTAGATGCAATCTGCAGAATGAACGGCATTACGGACGGCAATCTCATTTATGTCGGACAAAAATTGCTATTACCATAAAATCATGATATAATAATTCCACTTTAAAATCAGAAACAGGGGAGTCTTATGACGCAAAAGAAAAAAACTCATCTTAAGATCCTGACGCCCCCGGATGATCTGAGTGAGATCATGAAAAAGGTCCGCAGGTTCCGCCGTGCGAAAGTGCGGAGGATACTTGTGCTCATAGTATTGATCATCCTTGCGGTATGCGGCACTTATCTTCTTCTGCAGAACCAGTCGTACGGACATGCCCGGACGGCATCGGAGTATTCCAGCAATATTTCGGATACAAGCAATTATGCGCAGTTTGCTGATGGTATTGTGCGATATAACCGCGACGGAGTGGCTTTTCTTAATAAGAAGAATGAGGAACAGTGGATACAGCCTGCACAGATTCAGAATCCGATTATAACGGTAAAAGAAGAATCATTTGCCGTGGCGGACAACGGAGGAAATAATATCCTGGTATTCTCGAAAGAAGGACTAAAAGGAGAAATAGAGACAACGCTTCCAATTGAGAAGATATCTATCTCGAATCAGGGAATCGTCAGCGTCCTCATGAGAAACGGGAGCGCCCCGTCCATTATTACATATGATGCCGCTGGAAACATTCTCGCGGAGATGCAGATCGCTCAGGGAACAATGGGCTATCCGACGGCAATGGAAATGTCTGATGACGGAAATACACTGGCGGTTTCGTATCTGTATCTTAAGGGAGCAAACATAAAATCAAGGATCATATATTACAACTTCGGAGAAGCGGGACAGAAAAAAGCAGATAATATCGTTTCTTCGGAAGAGTACGACAACACTGTGATGGCAGAAATATTCTTCATGGGAGGCGGACGTTCCGTAGCTGTGGGGGACAATTCTTTCGTGATCTACCGTGGAACAGACGCGCCTGAACCGGAAAAGACGGTGACGCTTGATCAGGAGATACAGAGTGTATTCCATTCGGATCGGTATATAGGATTTGTCCTGTTAAATAAGGATAAATCAGGATATGAGATGCGTCTGTATAACCGGATCGGGGAGCAGCTGATCAGCCGCGAGATCCCGGGAAAATACAGCCATGCGAAGATTGACGGAGATGAGATCATCATGTTCGAAGGATCCAGATGCTGTGTTGTGACAGCTACAGGCATTATAAAATATGAAGGAAATCTGGATGTGGATGCTCTGGAGATATTCCGGGCTTTCGGAGTAAACAGATACTATGTGATGAGCGCGGATGAATTACGGGTAATTTATCTGACGAAATAGGAGATATTATGGATAACTGGCTTTTAATCATTGTTGCAGTAATATTCATTGTCTGTGTAGTTGTGGGATATGTCAGAGGATTCCTGAAACTGGGAATTTCCCTTCTATCAACGGTGCTGACACTGATTCTTGTGCTGTTCCTGTCGCCGTTTGTCGCGGATGCACTGAAAAAGTACACACCGGTGGATGACTATATAGAAAACAGCATTGTGGAGGCGTTTATACCGGAGATAACAGAGGAAGATCTTTCGAAAGTGGATCTAAGCGGTACACCTCTGGAGGGGCTTTCGTCAGAACAACTTTCCAAGCTGAATGAACTGGACTGGAGTCTGCTTGGCATTACAAGTGACGATATCATGAATTTACTCGGTGAGATACCGAAAGACGTACAGATCCGGGAAATTGAAGATGCTCCGATGCCCCAGTTCCTGAAAGATGAACTGATTGAGAACAATAACAGTACAATCTACGGCGAACTCGGGGTAGACAGCTTTCCCCGGTACGTGGCAGCGTATATATCGCGGCTTGTGCTGAACCTGCTGTCTTTTATTGTGACGTTCCTGCTGGCAATTATTATCGTGAAAGCGCTGATGTTTGCGGTAAATATTATCGGGGAGCTGCCTGTGCTTGGTCTTGTAAACCATATAGCGGGAGGGTTCCTGGGGCTGGTGCTGGCTGTTGTGATCATCTGGATCGCATTTCTGATCATGACTCTGGCGTACTCCACGCAGATCGGCAGCACATGTTTTGATATGGTTGAGCGGAGCCAGATCTTAAAGTTTCTGTATGATACAAATCCGCTTCTGATCAGATTATTAGGATTTTGAGGGTAACAGTTCAGTCATGGAGCTGACCAAGAGAGAAAATCATGCTCGCATGATTTTTCGAGTGGGCTGTTCCATGAGCTGAGCGCCTGTCAATGAGTAAAACAGCGGCGGTAGCCGCAATAAGCACGAAGTGCGGTTTTACGAATGGCGCGGCTGAACTGTTACTTTTAAGAATTTTAACGTGAAGTTCTAAGATAAATGCGAAAAGAGTGAATAACTCAATTCGCATTTATCTTTTTTTATAAGTAATTAAAGAAAGACATAGCAAAATGCGTTAGAGTTACCGCTCTGACGCATTATTTTTTTGCCCAGAAGGAGGTGGAAAACAATGGCCATGACCACGAAGCGGCCGAGAAAGCCCTACAAGCGGTTGAAATTTGAGGACAGGAAGAAAATCGAAGCACTGTACGCCCAGGGCAAGACAGTGGATGAGATCGCCCTCATTATCGGAGTCCACTCCGCAACCATGTACAGGGAACTGGAAAGGGGCGGCGAGCCATACCGGGCAGAGGTCGCACAGAAATCAGTCTGAAGGAGGAAACCACAGTGACAACGGAAATCGGAACCCAGCCACTGGACATCAAGATCGCAATCCAGATCGCAAAGATCCTGGCGGCAGCGCCAAACGAACGAATCCCCATGATCCTGGACGTTTTCAGTAAGGCAGAGGTGGACATCAATGGACTGGACGAACTGGCAGAATGGCAGGCGCTCACAAAGCAGACCGCCCTCATCGACACCGAGGAATTCATAGTCGGGATCATAAAAGACCGGACAGCGGTCGATGGAGAGTACCGAATCAAGGCAGAAGACTTCAACAACTACTGCAGAGAATTCGGTGTCAGTGCCAGATGTGCCAGGAAGCACCTCTACACCCACGGGCGGATCCGCACCGGGATGGATAAAGGGAAGATCAATTACACAGTCCCAATCTGGGATGAGGAAAAGAAACGGAATGACCGATGCGTCTGCATCAAAGCCAAAACTGAATAAGAATCGCTGGCAAGCATCGACCAGGGTAAAAACCGATAGGTGTGGACGAGCCGCTGCAATAAGTCGCCCCGGCAGCAGGAAGTGAGCCTGCACGGATGGCTGTCGAAATTGGGATAGGGGACGCAGGCCCAAGTAAAACAAGAACGGTCCGGAGGCAGATGAGAACACGCAGAGAGAGAACATCGGGAGCATGGATGCGTGGGTGCGAAACAATACCGATGGCGGCAAGGAAGAAACCGCACTGCAGGCGACAAGTACAGCTACCCCAAAGAATACTCAGGGAGCATGGAAAGAACAGTTTTTCTTCAAACCCTTGGAGAACCTGTTCCATGCCAGACCCAAGAAGCCTAAGGAGCATAAACAGGGCGCTGGCAGAAGTCAAGTAGTAAATTACGGAAGGAAGACAGGGATGAAGCAACCTAAGAGATTAACAAGGAATCAGAAAGAACTCTTGAAAAAGAGGGGCATGGATCCAAAGGATTATATGTACCATTCAGAGTCAAAGAGGAACATCGTCCTCTGGAGAAAAAGTGAGCGGCGACTGGTAGGGATCGCCAAGATGGAGGTGTAAGGATTTGAACGGACAGCAAAGCAGGGCGGAGAGCCGGAGGCGCATAGCCAAAAAGCGAAAAATAAAGAAGGCAGTCAAGGAAGTGGCTGGCAGTATGCTGATCGGCGGCCTGCTGGGTGGCATGTTGATCTGGGCATTTATTAATGACCCATATGAACCGCCAAAGCCGCCGGAACATTTTGGACAAATAGAGTATGGCGGGGTTTGGTGGGATCCGGAAGACTATGAGCAGATGATGATCGAGAGAGAGCAGTATCTGAAAGAAGAACAGGCGCAGGAGCAGGAATTCATCAATGCCGTTCGCAATGTCCAGACGCAGCAGGAGGCAGCAGCAGAGATGATATCCCAGACGCTCATCGGCAGCCGGGACTGGGATGCGGAAGAATCCTACATGCTGGCCAAGATCGCCATGGCAGAAGCTGAGGGCGAAGACACCGAGGGCAAGGCACTGGTAATTCTGGTCGTTTTGAATCGGGTATGGAGTGATGGCTTCCCGGACTCTATCGAAGAAGTGATCACAGAGCCGGGACAGTTTTCTCCGGTCACAGAAGGCGGGAGGTATTACACCACGGAGCCGGATGAAGACTGCTGGACAGCGCTCTCCATGGTTATGCATGGATGGGACGAAAGCCAGGGCGCTACCTACTTCACAAGTAGCGAAGAAAAGGATACCTGGCACAGCCGTAATCTGACAAAGCTGTTCGAGCATGGGAACCACACCTTCTACAAAGAGGGACAGGAAGCATGATGGGGATTTTATATGACATTTACAAGAATCCGGGAATCGCCGTTGATCAGTCCAGGGCGGCGGAGAATGAGCCGGAATGGAAGAAAGAAATTCGTGAGAGGATGAAAGAGCGAAATGAAAATGGCAATGAAGAACGGGAAGATCCTGATCCGGGAAGCAGACAGCGTCCAGTTCGCAATTATAAAGTCCTGGGGGAAAATGAAGTGGAGCCGCCAGAGACAGGAACTCTCCGGGCCGGCAGACATGGAACTTCTGAATAAGCTGGCCGGGATCGTGAAGCTGCCGCAAAGTATTGAGACGGAGCGGATCAAGCTGAACGAAGTCATGGCGGCGGTGGACAAAGAGCGGATGAACCCACACCCGGTGCCGCTGATAAAGCCACCTGTGAAGCCTAAACTGTTTACCCACCAGATAAGAGGATACAACATGGCGCTCATGGTCTTCGGACTGGCGAAGCCGCCAGGACAGGAGGTGCAAGCATGAGCAAAGAATACGAAAAAATAACAAAGCAACTGGAATCCTTGATGGGGCACTGCGGATCAATGAAGGGAAGCGAGGATGCGGATCCCGTATGGGAAGAAGACGTACAGGCGCTCCAGGAAGCAATAGACATCATAGCTGATTATGAAAAGATTTCCCCGCAATACGGGGAAATGACGGTCCACTTTAAGATTCCACAAAAACCCGTCAGTAGAAGCGGTGTCTGGTGCTGCCCGGCCTGCGGAAAGCGGGTCAACTACCATCATACGCACTGCCACTGGTGTGGAAAGAAAATGGGGTGGGGAAAATGACGGAGGTAACGATAGGGTCTCTCTTTTCAGGAAGCGGCGGATTTGAGCTGGCGGCAAGCATCTGCGGAATAAAGCCCGTCTGGGCAAGCGAGATCGAGCCACTCCCAATCCTGGTCACAAAGAAGAACTTCCCGGAGATGAAGCACCTGGGAGACATTGGATACATCAAGGGAGATAAGATCGACCCGGTCACGATCATAAGCGGCGGGTCGCCGTGCCAGGACATGAGCATCGCAGGACAGCGGGCCGGCTTAGACGGGGATCGGAGCGGGCTGTTCCGGCAGCAGATCAGAATCGTGAAGGAGATGAGAAACAGTGACATCAAGAAAGGAAGGACAGGGAAAGACATCCGTCCAAGGTTTATGGTCTGGGAAAACGTCCCCGGCGCCTTCAGTAGCAATAGGGGGGGCGACTTCCGGGCAGTACTCCAGGAGATCGCAGGCATCGCAGACGAAACAGCCGCAGTACCTTTCCCTCCGAAAAACAAATGGGCAGAAGCCGGATGCATCATGGGCGACACTTTCTCCATTGCTTGGCGAACGCTTGATGCCGAATACTGGGGAGTCCCCCAAAGAAGAAAGCGAATCTTCCTTGTCGCAGATTTTGGAGGAAACACCGCACCAAAAGTACTTTTTAAGCGCCAAGGCCTGCGCCGGGATTTTAAAGAGAGCCGAGAAGCGTGGCAGGGAATTACCGGGAATTCTGAGAGAAGCGCTCATGCGACAGGCAGAAATTCAGTCGTCTTAGAAAACCATCCGCAGGACAGCAGGGTAACATTTGCAAAGGACAACATTGTCCCTACCTTAACAGGACAAATGGGTACAGGGGGGGGGGGGGCAACACGCCATTCATCCTCGACCAATTACTCTCCAGATCAGGGGCGGATGCCAGGGAGGGGGAAAGGGACCATTGATGCAGATTGATAAAAGCGCAACCCTCAGCACACACAACACGCAAACACTATTTGAACCTATCCCCATCGCAGACAAAGCTACCAGGTACAAGGGCGGAGGCAATGACAGGAATGATGATGGTTCCGCCAACGGACTCGGAGTTGGAGAACCGGGAGATCCGGCGAACACGCTGACTGCTTCAGATCGCCATGCGGTAGCCTGCCCGGTGGTGGCATTTGAGCCGGGAGCGGCAGTACGGATCGGCGGCCATATTTACCAGGATGGAAAAGCAGGGACGGTACGGGCAGAGCCGGGAGACAACAGGCAAGCCGTAGCATACGCCATCGGGAGGGACAATTCATCCGTGACAGAGGAAACAGCGCAAAGCCTGACGGCAAGTGATGTTCCGGGAAGCGTGGCTCACAGCGTCTACCCGGAGAAAAGCGGAACCCTGACAGTTAAGATGGCAAAAGGGACAGGTGGGCCGGCGGGGGATGAATGCCAAAACCTCGTAGCCGTGGATTACGTGATCCGGCGGCTGACTCCGCTGGAATGCTGCCGCCTGCAGGGTTTCCCAGATGATTGGACAGAGAATATAGCCATGGAGAACCCAAGCGCAAAGACCATCCGGGAATGGATGATCATATGGGCGGAATGGTGGCGGCTGATCGGACGGGCAGACGGAATTCAGCTTCCAAAGGATGCAAAGCAGACAGAGAGATGGCTCGCAGACCCGGTCAGTGATTCCGCACTTTACAAGATGTGGGGAAACGGCATTGCCCTCCCATGCGCCATCTTCGTATTTGAGGGAATCATGGAAGTTTTGAGAGAGGAGGAACAGCATGAAGAAAATAGTATTTAACGTGCCGGATAACACAGAGGTCATGCACGTTGTCTGCGTGAACCCATATGTAATGAGAAATGGGAAAATCGGAACGAACCTCAATGCACAGTTTTACGACCTGCGGGGAGGACAGACAGAATTCACGCCGGACATCGAACTGACGGATGGAGTAACAGAAATCGGGGCGGCCCAGAACAGGAAGCAGGAGGAATGACATGCAGGAAATACATAAAGGCTTCGGGTTCCTTTTTGAGATGGGCTGCGGAAAAACGCTGACAGCCATCGCAACCGCCGGGGCAGCATACCAGGCAGGGAAGGTCAGCAAGGTGCTGATTGTGGCGCCCACTTCCGTCTGCTCCGTCTGGCCAAAGGAATTCGAGGAATATGCAGATTTTAAGGCAAACGTCAAGGTCATGCTTGGCGATAAGAGACACAGGCTGAAAGCCTTAAGCGATCTGGATGCTTTCCCGTTCAAAGCACTGAAGGTGGCTGTGATCAATTATGAAAGCACCTGGCGGGACGGAATTTTTGATGCGCTGCTGGAATGGGACGCTGACATGATCATCTGCGATGAGAGCCAGAGGATCAAGACCCACGATGCAGAACAGAGCAAAGCCATGCACAAGCTGGGCGACCAGGCGAGGTATAAGCTGATCCTCTCCGGGACTCCGGTGCAGAATAACGCCATCGACCTATACAGCCAGTACCGCTTTTTAGACCCGACCATCTTCGGGACAAACTTCTACCAGTTCCGGAACCGATACGCCATTATGGGTGGCTTCAACCGCCACCAGATCGTAGGATACCGGGATTTGGACGAACTGATCCAGAAGGAACACTCCATCGCATACCGGGTCACGAAAGAGGAGGCCCTCGACCTGCCGGAGCAGACGTTCCTGCAGAGATACATCACGATGAGTGCAAAGGAAAAGGGTCTCTATGACAGGCTGAAGCGTGACAGCTTCGCAGAACTCGAAAACGGCGGCCAGATCACGGCCACCACCGTCCTGACAAAACTTCTGCGACTGCAGCAGTTCACGGGTGGCTTCCTGGTGGCAGATGGCAGCGAGAAGCCGGAACTGGTCAGCAGAGGAAAGCTGAACGCCTTGGAAGACATCATAGATGATTATGTGATCGATGCAGGGAAAAAGCTGGTAGTCTTCGCCCGGTTCCGTCCGGAGATCGACCTCATCGGGAAGCTGATGGATAAAAAGAAAATCCGGTACGGATCCATCTATGGAGACATCAAGCTGGAAGACCGGGGCGACATCGTAAAGGATTTCCAGACGAATCCGGCGACAAAAGTCTTCCTGGCCCAGATCGATACCGCAGGCCTGGGGATCACACTGACCGCAGCCGATACGTGTGTTTACTATTCGGTCAACTTCAATTATGCGGCATACAGCCAGAGTCTTGCCCGGATCCACAGAATCGGCCAGAAGAACGTCTGCACATACATCCATCTGATCACAGAGGGAACCGTGGATGAAACCATCCTCCGGGCACTGGCCAAAAAGGAAGACCTGGCGAAGACTATCGTGGATGAATGGAGGAATTATTTCTAATGAACGCAATCGAGGAAGACAGAGATTTTATAGAAGCACTGAATGAGGTGGCGAAAGCCGTCTCGGAAGCCGGAATAAAATCCGATGAAGCTGCCAGGGCGCTTGGCTCTTTGTTCGGCGCCGGACTTCGAGCGGCGATTCGGTATGACATTGAAAACCGTCCTAACAACTGGCGCAAGATGCACGGGCTGCCAATGCGAAGGAGAGGTGGACGGCGATGGCGATAGACAAAAGGTGCTACACGTGCGGATTTTATGATCCGGATTTTACATGTACCTGCCCGCACTCAGACAGGTGGTACGCATGCCCGCTAAGCCCGGAGCCAGACTGGGAGGAAACCATAAGAAGGAGGAACGATATTCATGACGGACATTTTTCAGACGAATAAAAAGTACGACATCCTCTATACGGATCCACCGTGGATACAGGGCAGGGGCGGGAAGAAATCCGCCAGGCCAAATTCCACCGGGATGGGTGTCCCATACGCCACCATGGAGATCCCGGAGATTATCCAGGTTCACTGGCACGTATGCCATAGCCTGATGAATGAGAAGCACAACGTCTTCATGTGGACCATAGACAAGTACCTGCCGGATGCAGAGCGGATCATGGCCACGCTGGGATACCGACTTCACGCCAGGATTATCTGGGACAAGGTCAACGGGCCGGCGCCAGCTTATACGCTGCGGTTCTCTCATGAGTACCTGCTCTGGTTTTACAAGAGGGGAAATATTATCCTCCCGGAAAAGGACAAGCGTGGGGCATTTACGACTGTAATGCGAGAACCGTCACGGAAGCACTCCCAGAAGCCGGAGTGTGCATACCGGATGATTGAGTCATTATTCCCAAAGGCAGAGAAGCTGGAACTCTTCGCCAGGAAGGAGCGGGCCGGATGGGATGCGTGGGGAAATGAAATATAAAAAAAGAGAGGACGGTGGAAAAGGAGATGGCGAGACAAATACATGTGGTATTTGAACTGACAATGCCGCATGCCGCAAGTTGGAACGGAAGATGGTCTGGAGAGGGACAGGGGCATTATATTTTCAAAGATTTTTCTCCAGGAAAATTCGCAAAGATAGAAAAACAGATCATCGGATCCTGGCATTACCGATGGGAAGACGGATGGTGCGCCTGCGTTACCTCCAGGGAAGTGGAAGGGCAGGAGCTTCGCAAACTCAGGAAGCAGAACAGAGGATTTTGCGGGTATGACTGGATGGTGGAAGACATTCTTCTCTACGGAGAAATCAGACAAAGATAAACAGGAGGAGCGACAATGGAACTTTTAAAAGAGATCGACAAGTACAAGGAACTGCTCGATCGGAAAGATGAACTGGACGAACAGACCAAGGCGAACAACAAGGCAATCGAGGAAGCGAAGCAACGGATCAGCCAGATGATGATTGATGAGGAATGCCCCAGCATCAGCAGGGGCGGCTTCAAATATATCCTCCAGGAGAAGGTCTGCTATAGCAAAAAATCAGAGGAGGAGCTTCTGGAACTGGAGCAGCAGGAGGGAATTACATTCTTCGGAGTGCTGAGAAACGAGGGACTGGGGGATCTGATCAAGGAAACCGTCAACCCCAGGAGCCTGCAGTCCGCCCTCAAGAATTACGCCGAGGAAAATGACGACGAACTTTCAGAGGATCTGGAGAAGGTAGTCAGCCACTATGACACCTACGACATCATGAAGCGCAAGGAAACCAACAAAGCCGGAAAGAAGAAGGGAGCGTAAAGAAATGGCAAAAGACTATGATCAGATGGAATTCGATTTGACACTGGAGAGCGAGCGGAGCTTAAAGGATAACGTCCAGAAAGTGATCAAGTTCGCACTGGAACAGATTATGGAGTACGACCACCCGGAACAGGTGCGGAACCGCCATGAGGGATACGGAATCGCCGCCGAGTGCTATTCCTCCCTGCAGGGAAAGGTAAAGGCGGCCAACGGGGAGATGCAGACCATGCTGAAACTCCTGCCAAACGGCGAGGGCGACATCTTAAATGTGGTCGGCAGCCTTTACAATTCGGCGGCAGAGATTGCAGTGGAAGCGATCAAGCTGGCAGCGCAGTCCCAGAGGATTCTGGATGATTTGTACTACGGGGAGAGCAAAACACCAATGGAAGAATACATCGAAAGCCAGGAAGCGGCGGAGGATGGATTCGAGGAAACAGAAGCAGCGGAAGCAGAGGAGGAATAAATCATGGCAAAGAATGAAGTAGCGACCACAGAACAGAGATTTGATCTGGTAACCATCTCCGGGGAACTAGCGGAGGCAATCGCAGAGGAAATGGACGGCCTGGGAGCCATCCCGTTCGAGAAGGTAAAGATCCCGTCCGGCGGCGGTCTTGCTTTTGAACTGCCGGGAGAGACGGAGGACGAGCCTGTCATGGCGACAGAACTCGTAGGCGTGATCCTGGATCACCACCCGGTAAACGCCTACTGGGCGGAAAAATACAGCGGCGGGAACGAACAGCCGGACTGCTCTTCCTATGACGGGAAACAGGGAATCGAACGTGAAACCGGGGAAATCCACGACTGCTCCAAATGCCCACACAATCAGTTCGGAAGTGACGGCGCAGGAAAAGCCTGCAAGAACATCCACAGATGCTACATCCTGCAGGAAGGAAGCCCGGTTCCTCTGGTACTGGCGCTCCCGCCCACATCGCTGAAATATCTGCGGGACTACATCGGAAAGAAGATCCTGCTCAAAGGGATGCGCTGTTGGGATGCAGTTACAAAAATTACACTGAAAAAAGACAAGTCCTCAGACAACATCACATACTCCAGGGCAGCCTTTGCCTTTGTGAAAGCCCTGGAGCCGGATCAGAGGGCAGAAGCCAAAGCAATGGCGGAAACCATCAAGGCTACCACCAGGACGCTCCCCGTCATTGATGACGCTGATTATAATACCACGGATGAAGCCCCGGTGGACGCTTCGGAATTCCAGACCGTAGGGGAAGCGGAACAGGAAAGACTGCCGTTTAACTAAACCTAAGAGGGCAGGTTCCCTGCCCTCAAAAATGATAAGAGGAGGTAATGGCATGAAGAAACCATTATATGGAGATTGGAACACGACACCCAGAAGTGAATGCATCCAGACAGGGGAGAGGATCGACCGGGAAACGCTGTTCCATTTCAAGGAAAATTCCAGGCTCAATGCAGACAGCCTGATCCAGATAGATGAGGTGGCGGACATCGCAGGTGGAACGCCGCTCTACGACACCATATACAGGGAGCATGAATACGCCCCGTGGATTTATGGCGGCCAGTGCGAAGCGGGCAGCCACGTCAATCGGAACCCGGCGCTGATGCCCATGGTTTACATCTGCTCCCAGTACCGGGCAGACACAGAAGAAGAACTCCTGCAGCACATCGAAGTGGCGAAATGGGCATGCCGGGACATCGCAAAGGCCGGAGCGATCCCTATCGCACCACATTTATACTTCCCACGGTTTCTGGATGATAGCAGACCCATGGAGCGGTACTACGGACTGGGAGCCGGATTGCGGATGGCAGAATTCTGCAACACGTTCTACGTTGTCACAGTAAACGGCATAGTCAGCGAGGGGATGCAGGCAGAGATCAAGTACATGACGGAGGTACTCCGCCTGGAAGGATCCTTCTGCGACCTCACGAAACGGGAAGTACAGGACATCATGAGAGATAGAATGGAGCGATGATATGCAGACAGCAGAGGTCGATCTTGACCGTTTGGTTGATTATAAAACTGAATACTGCTCTGCGATCAAGAAACACCATATCTCCGGGGACAACCTTACAGGGCTATGCCCATTCCATGACGACAGGAACAACTCCTTCTCGGTCAACCTAAAGACAGGACAGTGGATGTGCCACGCCGAAAACGAAAGCGGGAATTTCCTGACCTTTTACGCCAAACTCCATGGGCTGGATACCAAGGAGGCATACAAGCAGATCCTGGAACAGCACGGGATCCATAATGAGCCAAAGGAAAAAGAGAAGCCCAAGAACAACCTGAAGCCGTACACGGTAGCACAGTACTCCTTTGAGAAGCGTCTTCCGGAGGACTGGCTCACAGAACAATGCCGCCTTCAGACCAAGAAAGACCGGGATGGCGTCCAGTTCATCTACATTCCATACTTCGGAGAAGACAACAACCTGGCGACTTTCCGGAAGCGGTACGCAGAGAAGCAGTTCCGCTGGAAATACGGGGCAGGCAAAGACCTCTGCATGTATGGAGCCTGGAAGCTGGAAGCCATCCGAAAAGCCGGATACGTGGTTCTGGTAGAGGGAGAGAGCGACAGCCAGTCCATGTGGTATATGGGGATCAGCGCACTCGGAATCCCGGGAGCCTCCATGATGCGCCCAGAGTGGGCGGAGAGCCTGCAGGATTTGAAAGTTTACATCCATGTGGAGCCGGACAAGGGCGGCGAGACATTCCTGAGGAAAGTAACCAGGGCGCTCCGGGACGGAAAATTCATCGGGGAAGTGTACAAGTGGAGCTGCTCCATCCTTGGCGGAAAAGACCCCTCTGCCGTCTTTATCAAATACGGAAAAGAGGAAGCCTCCGAAAAGATCATGAAGGCGATCAAGGGCGCAGAGCAAATCGACATCAATGAGGAAAACATCCCGGAAGCCGTGGAGGGCGCACCTGTGAACCTTCGGCAGCCGGAGGGATGGATTTACTCGGAAAAGGGAATCAGCCGGATCGATGAAAAAAAGTATGCTCCCGTCATGGTCTGCAGGACACCGATCATCCTGACCCAGCGCTTAAAGAGCATGGAGACAGGGGAAGAAAAGATGGAGATCGCATTCAAGCGGGACGGGGCATGGCACAAGGCCATATTCCCCCGCAGCGTGATCTTCACATCCAGGGCGATCACTGCCCTGGCAGACTTAGGCTGTACCGTGACCAGTGAAAACGCAAAGCATGTGGTCAGTTTCCTCTCGGCACTGGAGGCAGAGAATATCGATATCATAAAAAGAGCGGACTCTACAGGCACATTCGGATGGCAGACGGGCGGACGCTTTCTACCAGGATACGACAATGACATCGTGCTGGACATCGAACCATCCCAGCGGAGCATGGCGGCGGCATACTGCCAGAACGGGACGTTCCAGAAATGGCTGGAGATCATGGAGCCAAACCGGAAGCGGGACAAGTTCAGGTTTATCTTAGCGGCCAGCTTTACGGCGCCGCTTCTACGGATCATACGTCAGAGAATTTTCTTCGTTTACAACTGGGGCGGCA
The DNA here is from genome assembly GCA_019118885.1 of Candidatus Mediterraneibacter surreyensis. Taxonomy (GTDB): domain Bacteria; phylum Bacillota; class Clostridia; order Lachnospirales; family Lachnospiraceae; genus Mediterraneibacter; species Mediterraneibacter surreyensis. The sequence goes on from DWYB01000079.1 coordinate 26,084, forward strand.
GCAAGGGCGGAAAGACGGCGGCATTAAAAGCAGCACTCTCCGCCTGGGGCGACCCGGAACGACTGATGGTAAACTTCAACGCAACCCAGGTTGGATTGGAGAGAACCGCCAGTTTTTACTGCGACCTGCCTCTCGGCATCGATGAACGGCAGCTTGCCGGAAACAATCAAAATAGCCTGGAGAAGATCGTCTACATGATCGCATCCGGCACTGGCAAAATCCGTGGGGCAAAGTCCGGCGGCATCCAGGCAACGCAGACCTGGCGGACTGTGGCCATAGCAACCGGAGAGGAACCGCTGTCCACAGAAACCAGCCAGACAGGTGTCAGCACCCGTGTCCTGGAAATTTACGGCGGGCCGTTCGAGGATGAGCGGGAAGCCTCCCTCATGCACCAGCAGTCCGCCATGAACCATGGATGGGCGGGGCCGGCCTTTATTGGCAGACTCCTAAAGACGGACGAAAGAGACATCACGGAAAAGTATGATGAAATGACTCAGTATGTCTATGGCATTTCAGACGGGAAAAGCGGCTCCCACATCGCCGGGATCGCTGCGGTCGCCCTGGCGGATGCCATGATCAGCACATGGATCTTTGACAACAAGGACTGCGTAGAAGAATACGAATGCAACCAGGCAGACAGCCGAATCGCAGAGAGGGAGAAGGAACCGCTTAAGATCAGCTCGGAAGCCTGGGAGCGGGCAAAGCAGATGGCAAAGACGATCCTGCAGGAGCAGATGAACGCCGCTGCCGGGGATGTCAACGAGAACGCTACCCAGTTTATTGTAGACTGGGTGCTTTCAAACAAGGACAGCTTCGGGGAGAAAGCCTTCGGAACGTGCCTCGGCATGATGATGAATAAAAAGGTGTACATCTTCCCATCCATGCTGAACCAGGCACTCAGCAAAGCCGGATATTCTCCACGCAAGACCATGAAGTACCTGGCAGACCAGGGGCTGATCGGAGGATCCATAGACAAGGACGGGAACCGGAAGAATTCAGTCGTGAAATGGTTCAACAACCGCAACTGCAGGTTCGTGGAATTATATCTGGATAAGCTGGCACCGGAAAAAGATCCGCTGGTGGAGGAAGACACGATTGCGGAGCAGATGAGCTTCCCAGGAACGGACACCAATGGATTCGTCCCGGTATCGGAAAAAGAAGCCGGAGAACTCCCATTCTGAAGGAAAGAGCATGGCGCAGAAAAGTCACAGGATTTTCAAATCTTGTGACAATATGAAAATTTTTGTGACTAAAAAAGTTATAAGAAACATGAAGAAAACTGAACACAAAAAAGCATTTTAAATTAGGTGTTCGGTTAGGTGTTCAGTTAGGTGTTAGGTAAGAAACCCAGTAAAATCAAGGCTTTATACCTAAAACTAACACCTATAACACCTAAAACTAAGAAATACATACTACGGGAGAGAATTTGGTGACACTGCAAAAATCCGTCACAAAAATCTTAAAAAAAGCAAGGTGTATTTCAAAAAATCGGAATTAGGTGTTAGGAATGCCCGCAAACCCGCATAAAATGGGCATTTCTACCGAACACCTACGGTCAAAAAAATGTGTTCAGTGAAAAAATGTGTTCAGTGACCAGACGGAGGGGAGGCAGACATGGACGGGATCGAAGGGCTGAAAAAGAATGTGGAGCGGCTTAAGAGGAACCGGGAAAATGTTCCGCTTGAGACGCTAAAGACAAAATACAAGGCGGCATACGAGGGATTGCTGACAGAGATCCAGGGTCAGGCAACAGAGATACTGAACCGAGAAACCATGAGCGGCATTCTGATCCGGAAGGGAGATAAGGACATCCTCGCCCGGATCCAAAGCGCCATGGATGAAGGACAATTCGCAAAGCAGGCGGGCAAGGCGATCTTTCAGCATTTCAGTGTGGACAAATTCGTGGAGATTGTGGAAAACGCAAGGACAGCGGCTATGACCGTTTGGATCCCTTACTGGCAGAACTTCTGCTGCGTTTATGCCGCACCGGAATGCTTCGAAGAACCATTCCCGCAGCCAAGGATTTATAACGAACTGACTGATGAATTCCTGGTGGATGAGGAAAAGAACCTCTGGGAAAAGCGACCGGAATGGAAATCGGATCAGGCGACCATCATCACCGCCGGGGCATGCAGCATCCTGGCGGGAGCATTAAGAGACAAGGAGGAAAAGAAGAATGGATAGACAGGCGAACATTGAAAGATTTGAAGCAGAGATGGAAAAGGTCAATCGTTCAGGAGCGGACAGGCTCCGGAACTATCTTCGGAAAAGCGATATGTACTCCGCCCCGGCAAGTACCCGGTTTCACTTATCCGTGACAGGCGGCCTGCTGCAGCACTCGCTGAATGTGCTGGACGCATTCAGAAACAGCATGAGGGACAACGGAGACGGTACATACAGCTTCATGGTGGCGGGAAAGAACGTGGCGACCATTACCGAGGAAAGCATGATCATCATGGCTCTGCTCCACGACCTATGCAAGACCAACTTCTACAAGACGGTCATGAAGTGGCGGAAGGACAAGAACAACAAGTGGGAACAGTACGAGACATTCGAGGTAGAAGACAAAGTCCCGTATGGACACGGGGAGAAAAGCGTGATGATGATCGAAGAATTTATGCGGCTGAAGCCAGAGGAACGCTACGCTATCCGCTGGCACATGGGGCACACTGAAGCGGATACACTCTCCCTCAACAACGCAATCGAGAAGTACCCGATCATCTGGGCGCTGCATTCAGCAGACACGATGGCCAGCCACTTCATGGAAGCACAAAATGGAAACCTGCAGGCTTACGCTGACGTTCAAACAGGGCAGAGCGCAGGAGATTATGCAGATAACCCGACATCCGATGTCGGGGCAGAGGAACCAGTCTTCGAGGAGGCGGCGCCGTTATGACAGTGATCGATATTATCCTTGCGATATTCGCTATTTTAATCCTGATCGGAGCCGCCCTCGGCTTTGCATTCATCCTGGCGGTAGTCGGCGTGACCATGAAACGCAGGAGAGAGGGAAAGGCTCTCCCATGGATGTGTCTGATCCGGGACGGGGAATGCATCTACCCGGAGGGCGACTGCATAGACTGCCCGGTCTGGGCGAAATGGATAGAGAGGGAATTGGACGATGGGAAACAAGAACAGCGAGGGATACCCGGATCCGACAGCAAGCGAAGCAATCTGCCGGGCCGGCGGGAATCGGATTGATTATACAAAATTTGAGACATACGAGGAACTGCGGAAATTCATCCTCCAGACCGTGGACAGAGTAACGACCAGGGCGGAGGCGGATGAGTACATTCGGAGAAAGATGCCAAAGGAAAGCTACTTCCAGACAAAGATCATGCACTGGATCCGTGAAAACTTCCCGGAAGCATTCGTCTGGAAAGCCGCCGCCGGCCCATATTCTCGCCAGGGGATTCCGGACATCTGCTGCATCATCAGCGGCAGGTTTTACGGATTTGAGGTTAAGCGTCCGTTCATCGGAGTTTTAAGCCGGATCCAGGAACAGACCATCAAAGAGATCCGGACAGCAGGCGGCGTGGCCGAGGTCGTGACCTCGGAAAGAGATGTGGCCAGGATCCTGCTGCCGGGAAGGCAAGCAAAGAAGCTGATCCTGCACCAGGCAGGAATTCATAAGGAGGAGTCAATACATGAACGTGACAATCACACCAAGGAAGACAACTGACCGGGGCGGATATTATTGCATGCCACTCCTCGCCAATGTTCCGGTCGGGAGAGTGTGCTGGGAACTGGTACGCTGCCCGGAATGCGGGGCAAAGTGCTGGAAGATGCCGCATACGGAATTCTTAGAAAAGCAAGGGGCAAAAGGGCTTTGTACGATGTGCGCTTTGAAAAAGGGGGTCGCAAAATCATGATGGAAGATAATAAGATGGAGAAGTGCTGCGGAAACTGTTGGCATCACAGAAAGCAGGACGGAGAGTGGGTATGCATGAACGAACATGCGGAGAATTTCGCACTGGAGACAGAATACAGGGACGGACAATCCTGCGATGAATGGGAGAAACGATGATGAAGAAAAGATACCAAAAGCCCCTCATCACAGTCGAGGGGATGAAAAAGTTCATAGACGCACTCCCGCCGCTGGCCATTGTCCAGACCATCGAAAGCCAGATCGCAATCCTCAGAACAAAGGGAATGAAGATCTACGACTGGGAGCAGAAAGACCGGGCAATCGAACAGGTTCGGATCATCGGAGGCAAAGCGTATTTCTTTGCGGTCAGGGAGAACAAAGAGGATTAGAAAGAGGGATAACATGAAACCAGGCAATGCGGCGGACAGAAAAGCCAAATCAGAAGAACAAAGGAAAATCCAGCGGATGCACTTAAGATGGTACCTTAATCAGTATTTCAGAGCCGCCCGGAAGAAAGAACAACTGGAGGCACGCCTGCATGCGTTCAGAGAAAGCATGGGAAGTGTTGGTGGCTCCGGATATGATCCTGCTTCCGGCAGCCACACCAACAAAGTTGGGGACGGGGCAGCCAGCGAAGTGATCCGTATCATCCAGGTGGAAGAACGGATCCGGGACCAGAAGACAGAGATGAAAGAAACCATGCTGAACGTGATGAAGATTATGGATTTTCTCCCGGCAGAGTCAACGGAAAGGATGATACTGGAATACCGCCACATTGACAGGATGTCGTGGCGGCAGATCTGCGGGGCGACAAATTATTCCAGGACGACAGCGAATGACTATTATAACAGGGGGCTGGACAAACTGCTGAAATACAAAAAAGTGCTGAAAATCATCGAAGAATTTTCTACATCGGACAGCCCCTAAATTGCTTGACTTCGGGGTGGGGGGAGGGTAGAATTGTATTGACAATTTACCACACCCCCACGAAGTGGGCAAAGCAATGGAGGAGGGATGCACATGAGCGTCACATTCGGAAAATGGGAGCCAAGCATTCACGATGATTTCGAGCAAGTCAAGAGAATGGAGTCGGCAAGGAAACTCAAAAAGGACATCGTAGAGATTAACCGGGAGGCGAAGCGGATCAGGATACAGGGATCTGCAGGGGAACCATATCATAGCACACTGGACAAATGCGACTGCATGGATTTCATAAAAAGAAATCTTCCATGCAAGCATATATACTGTCTGGCATTTGAACTCGGAGAAATGGATGGGCTTCCGGTTTACAGAAAAGGGAATGGAGATTTTGACGCAAAACAAGAGATTTCCAAATATAAGGGCTTGTATTTAAGGGGCGAGATTTCAGCGGATGCATATGTGAAAATATGCTCAGCATTAACCAAGGGATAAATTGGCGGGGAAATTTTGCCGGAAATTTTAGTTGAAATTTTCCAACGAAAATTTCAAGAGGACAAAAGACAGAGGTCGAAAATTCAGCCGGGAAATACTTCGGAATTATTCGGAGCAAAAATTCCCGGCTTTTTCTGTGCCGATTTTTGGGGGATTTTTTATAAACACCCCGGTACAAAGTCGCCGTTTTGCAGGGCCGATTTTTTACCCCCACCCCCGGTATAAGCCCTCAAAATTAAGCCGGAAATTTTAAGGGAAAATAAAGCCTCCAAAAACAGAGGAGTACAGGGGCGTAGAACAGGGGGTATAAGCGCCTATATACAGGGGGGTGTGTAGGGGCAGGGTACACAGAGGTAGGGCAAGGCATGGCCTACACATAAGGCAGGCCACAGCACACACAAACAAGGGGACAGAGCGCACAGAAGACACGGCCACACACGCCAAAGAGACAAGGCAAGGCACAGGACAGAAGACAAGAGAGACAGCCTGTCAAGAAAAAAAATAAAAGTCCGTACACAACCGTACATTTAAATGTGTTATTATGGTAGCATGGAACAAAGGGATGAAGGACAGCGAACGCTGCCGGACAGACCCCGGACGCTCCTCTCACATAAGGCATTCAGCGTAGGCATGAGCCAGCGCAGGGTGCCTTTCTTTATGCAATTTTATTGTTGCAGTTGCACAAAAATCACAAGGTACTACTGTTGGTAATGCACAAAAACGGGGCGAGGAAGGTCCGGCTTTTACCCCAGTGTGATAAAAAAATTTTTTCGCATTTCGTTACGCAAAACGGGAAGGAGGCAGGAATGGATCAGGATCTGAGAACTGAAAAGAGGAAACTGCACGACCTGGTGGCGGCAGATTACAATCCAAGGAAAGCACTGACCCCGGAAGACGCTGAATACCAGAAAATAAAGCGCAGCATTGAAGAATTCGGGTACGTTGACCCGATTATCATAAACGAGGACGGCACCATCATCGGCGGACACCAGAGATGCACGGTCTTAAAAGACCTGGGATACGAGGAAGTGGATGTGGTGGTCGTTTCCCTCGACAAACAGAGGGAAAAGGCTCTGAACATCGCCCTCAACAAGATCACAGGCGAGTGGGATGAGGTCAAATTAAAAGACCTCCTGCTTGATCTTGATCTCGGAGATTACGACATCTCCATCACAGGCTTTGAACAGGACGACCTGACTGACCTGGTGGACAGATTGACCGTGGAACCGGAAGCCCAGGACGATGACTTCGATGAAGAACAGGCCATCTCAGAGGTGGCGGAGCCTGTCACGACCAAAGGAACCATCTGGAAACTGGGCCGGCACAGGCTCATGTGCGGCGACAGCGCATCCCAAGAGGATATGGCAGCGCTGATGGGCGGGGAAATGGCAGACCTTGTGATCACGGACCCGCCGTACAATGTCAACTACGGAGATAAGGCGGAATTTCTGGAACATTACCTGGAGGGAAAAGGACACCGGATCACCAGCACCATTCGGAATGACAACATGGACAACATGAGTTTTTATGAATTCCTACTTGCGGCGTATCAGAGCGCCTATGAATTCATGCGGTCCGGCGCCGCCATTTATGTGTTCCATGCGGAAAGCACGGGGCATATTTTCCGGCAGGCATTCATGGACGCTGGTCTGAAGCTGGCGCAGTGCCTGATCTGGGAAAAGAATTCCTTTGTCCTTGGCCGCCAGGACTACCAATGGCGGCACGAGCCGATCCTCTACGGATGGAAAGAGGGGGCGGCGCATTACTTCATCAACGACCGCACCCAGGACACGGTCATACTGGAAGACGACATCGACTTCGGGGCGATGAAGAAATCCGACCTGGTAGCCTACTGCGAGGAACTCCGCCGCAGCTACCGGGACCGGACAAGCGTGATCTATGAGAACAAGCCAACAAGGAATGACATCCATCCCACAATGAAACCAATCGCCCTTGTTGGGAAATTCATAACCAACTCCAGCAAATCTGGCTGGAACGTCCTGGATCTGTTCGGAGGAAGCGGCAGCACCCTCATGGCCGCTGAACAGTTAGGCCGGACGGCGTTCATCATGGAACTGGATGAACGCTTCTGCGATGTGATCGTGAAACGGTGGGAAGATTACACCGGGCAGAAAGCCGTCCGGATCAATGATGGGGAGGTAATCCTGTAACATGGCAGAAGAACAGCAGGGCGGATACTACCGGGTAGAAGTTATCGCCTCCCTGTTCGGAGTCAGCGTGCGCCGGGTGCAGCAGTTGACCCAGGAAGGGATTATATCCACTGTAAAAACCAAGGATGGAACCCGGTACGAACTCGCACCGACCATCCAGAGGTACATCAAGTACCTTTCAGACAAAGCCTACGGAAAAAGCAAGTCTGAAAAAGAGATGCAGCTTCGGGAACAGAAGCTGCAGGCGGAGGTCGCCCTGAAGGAATCCCAGAGCGAACTCCACAAAATGAAAACGGAGATAGCGGCAGGAAAATACATCGATATCGATGAGGTAAAGATGGATTACAGCCGCTTTTTTGTTGTCTTCAAACGGTTCGCTCTTTCCCTCCCGGGAAGGCTCTCCGGACGGATCAGCGGTCACTGCGACCCGATGGAAGTCCGGGAGATTGAAAAAGACCTGACTGGAGAGATTACAAAACTACTGGAGAACTTCGTGGTGGCCGGAGTCCTCCCGGAAGAAAGGAAAAAGCGTGGCAAGAAATCCGTTTCGCAGGTATGACGTTACTCCATACCAGAAGGAGGCACTCGCCTACCTAAAGCCACCGGAAGACATCACGGTATCCCAATGGGCGGACAAGTACCGAATCCTGGATGCCAAGACATCCGCCATGCCGGGACCTTGGCGGACAGACCATACGCCGTACCTGAGAGGGATCATGGATGAATTCAATAACCATGAGACAGAAGAAATCATCTACGTAAAGCCAACCCAGGTCGGGGGAACTGAGTGCCTCCAGAACATGGTCGGGTACATCATCCAGCAGGATCCGGCGCCGACCATGATCGTCTACCCCACCGATAAACTGGCGGACTCCATCTCAGAGAACCGCCTGCAGCCGATGATCAAGGCGGCTCCAAGCATAAAACGGCGCTACAAAGAGAACGAGTCTTCCAAGCTGGAACTCCAGTTTGACGGAATGTACCTGACACTGGCCGGGTCCAACTCCCCGTCCAGCCTTGCAAGTAAAGCCATCCGGTTCCTGTTTTTGGATGAGGTGGACAAATACCCAGGGGCGTCCCGGAAGGAAGCGGACCCCATCAGCCTTGCCAGGGAGCGAACCAAGACCTTCCACAACCGGAAGATCTTCATCACAAGCACCCCGACCATCAAGACAGGGCATATCTGGAAGGCAAAAGAGGACGCTGACATCGAGAAGCACTACTTTGTGCCGTGCCCCCACTGCGGGGAGTACATCGAACTGAAATGGGCGCAGGTCAAGTTCCCGGACAAAGAGGGAATGAGCCATGCGGACCGGGCGGAATTTGCCAACTATGTCTGCCAGGAGTGCGGTTGCATTATCACAGACCAGGACAAGCCGGAGATGCTGCGCTACGGGGAATGGAGAACCGTAAGGCAGAGAACAAAGTTCGCCAGGAAGGTCGCTTTCTGGATGAATACGCTCTACAGCCCGTTCGTCCGGTTTTCAGAAGCGGTCAAGGAGTTCTTGGACAGCAAAGATGATCCGGAACTTTTTCAGAACTTCGTCAACTCATGGCTGGCAGAGCCATGGGAAGACACGAAGCTTCGGACGAACGCCGACTTGGTGTTGGAGAGACAGACTCAGATCGGAGAACTTGTCGTTCCAGACTGGGCGAAGATGCTCACAGCGGGCGTGGATGTCCAAGAAAACTGCCTATATTGGTCGATTCGGGCGTGGGGAGATTACCTCACAAGTCAGAACATCGCCCACGGACAGGCGTTTTCATTTATGGAGCTGGAACGGATCATGAATCTGGAATATCGGGCAGAGGATGGGTCGCCTATGGTCGTAGCCCTGGCGCTGATCGACTCCGGATACAATGCGGACTCGGTCTACGATTTCTGCGTGGAGAATTCGGAATGGGCGCTTCCCAGTAAGGGATCCTCGAACCCCATGCTCTCCCATTACAAGCTGTCCACCATCAATAAGGCAGGAAGCAAGGCATACGGCATGAACCTGATCCTGATCGACACAGGGAAGTATAAAGACATGATCGCAGGCAGGATGAGAAAACCAAACGGAAGCGGCTCCTGGATGGTTTACGCCGGGTGTGATCGGGAATATGCGGAACAGGTCACAGCAGAGCATAAGGTCAACGTCCGCACCAACAACGGAAAGGTAAAGCAGGAATGGGTAAAGAAAGCATCTCACGCCGACAACCACTATCTCGACTGCGAGGTGTACGCCATGGCGGCGGCAGATGTGATGGGCGTCCGGTCACTGTATCTGACGGAGATTGAAGAACAGCCAGAGAAGAAAGAAGAACCATATGTGCCGGAGGAAAACTGGATCCGGCAGAACGAAGGAAACTGGATATAAGGAGGCAGGCATGGAAACAGGAAACTTTACAGCGGCAGAGCTGCTGACAGAAGTGAATAAGGCAATTTATACCGTCCTTGTCGGCGGGCAGTCCTACAAGATCGGATCCCGGCAGCTTACCAGAGCGGATCTGAACCTGCTCTACAGCATGAAAAACGACCTCGCAGCACAGGTGGCGGCACAGGAAGACTCCAGACTTCTGGATGATACCTACGTCGCTGTTTTTGAGGGGAGGTAGGACAGATGAACTGGTTAGACGGAATCATCGGCTTCCTCTCTCCGGAGTGGGGCGCACGCCGGGAAGCGTGGCGGCGATGCCTGGATGAGCAGCGGCACTACGATGCCGGGGATTACAGCCGGGGAAACGCCAACTGGCGTGTCCTGAACCAATCGGCAGAGTTTACGGATCGGTACAGCCGGGACAACGTCCGGGCGAGGGCAAGGGACCTAGAGCGCAATTCAGATATGATGAACTCCGTGATCGGGGCGTACACCCGGAACGTCATCGGCGGGGGATACACCCTCCAGGCGAAGACGGGAAGCGACACCATGAACGACACCATCGAAGCCGCATGGAAGAAATGGTGCAAAAAGCGGAATTGCGATGTGACAGGAACCCAGTCCTTCATGCAGATCATGCGGATGTGCGTGAAGCGCAAAAAAGTGGATGGCGGCATCCTAATCGTTAAGCGGTACACCAGGGACGGATACCTGCCGTTTAAGCTGCAGACATTCGAGGTGGATGAACTGGACAGCGCCCAGATGTCGCCAAAGCACAAAGGGAACAAAGTGGTCGGCGGCATTGAGATGAATGAATACAACAAGCCTGTCGGGTACTGGATCCGGCAGTACAGCATAGATGGCGTATCGGGGCTGAATCCGATCTACCTGGACGCAAAGGACGTGATCTTCCTTTATACGAAGCACCGTCCGTCCCAGGTGCGGGAGATTTCTGACATGAGTCCAACCATTACCCGGATCCGGGATGCCAACGAATTCATGGTAGCTGTCTCCGTAAAAGAGCGGATCGCTGCCTGTCTTTCTGTCTTCATCAAGAAGACCATCCCGACACAGGGAATCGGGCGAACGAACCAGCCCCAGGGGCCGCACCAGGTCTACGAGGGAAAGGCAATCGCTCCCGGAATGATCAAGGAACTGAACGCCGGGGACGAGATCCAGGTGGTAAACCCGACCGGGCAGGCGACTGATGCGGCAAGTTACATCGAGCTGCAGCAGCGGCTCGTGGCGGCAGGTCAGGGGATCAGTTACGAAGCGACCAGCCGGGACATGTCCAAGAGCAACTACTCATCCACCAGACAAGGGATTATCGAGGATGACATGACCTACGCAGAGGAAAAGGAACTGTTGCTGGAGGTTATGGACGAGATCTACGAAAGTTTCGTCATTTCCCTTTGGCTCGCCGGGGAGATTGAAGCGGCGGACTTCTGGGAGAACAAAGATAAATACTTCGAACACTCCTGGATCATCGCTCCAAAGAAGTGGATCGACCCGCAGAAGGAAGCCAATGCAAATAAGATCGCCCTGAACACCGGGCAGAAGACATTTAAACAGATCGCAGCCGAACAGGGGCGTGACTGGAAGGAACACATAGACGAAATGGCAGAGGTACTCGAATACGCAAAGGAAAAGGGTATCGACTTGGGAGGTGTGATATTTGACCAGACAAAATCTGAACTCTACGAAGATGAGGAAGACAAGAAAGCCGCTCTCGCTGACGAGGGCGATGGAACCGCCCCAGGAGAAGAAGGGGAAGAAACCGGAGAGGAATCCGGATCAGAGACAGGCGAAGGCAATGACGAGGGAACTGGCCGTTAATTCCATACGGGCGATGGAAGGGGCGGGGAACGAACGGAAGTTTGTGCTTTCCTTCTCTTCGGAAGAGCCATACGACAGATGGTGGGGAACAGAGATCCTCGACCATTCAGACGGGGCGGTAGACCTTACCCGCCTAAATGAAATCGGGTGTCTTCTCTTTAACCACAACAGGGATAAGGTACTCGGAAAAATCAACCGGGCTTGGATCCAGGACATGCGTGGCATGGCCGAGATTGAATTCGACACGGACGAAGGCTCGGAACTCATCTATCAGAAGGTACGGAGCGGCACGTTAAAGGGAGTGTCGGTCGGGTACCAGATAGACTCATGGGAGGAAGTAATGCCCAACAAGCAGTCGGCAGACGGAAGGTTCACAGGACCGGCAGACATCGCTCGGAAGTGGACACCTTACGAAATATCAATCGTGAGTGTCCCTGCAGATCCCACGGTCGGTGTCGGAAGGGAACTGGAAGAAACCGAGCCGGGGACGCAGAACCGCACTCTCGACTGGTATGAACGGCAGCTTCAAATAAATCAAAATATCATTCAAGGAGGTAACCAGAGATGAACAAAAAGCAGCAGAGACAGCAGAAGATGCTCCGGCAGCAGGAAATTGTCAATGCCGCAAAAACTGCGGGCAGAGATCTGACCGCAGAGGAACAGGCAGAATTTGACAGCCTGCAGAGAGAGATCGAAACCTTAAATGGGGAGATCGAAGTAGAGGAGCAGGCGCAGAGAAGTGCAAACCCGGCCAATGTACCGCCATCAGCACAGCAGACTCCGGCGAATCCGGCAGCGGATACCCAGCGGGCAGTGTCAGAGGAAAGACAGCGGATCCGTGAGATTACGGGCATCTGCAGGGACTTCGGACTGGAGGCAGATACCTACATCCAGGATGGAAGCACTGTGGATGCGGTAAGGGCGGCGGCACTGGAACACATCCGCCAGCACGGGGCGCCGATCCCGGCACGGGGAAGCGTAAACCTGATCGAAAGTGAGGAGGATAAATTCCGGGCGGCAGCGGCAGACGCACTTGTCATGAGAAGCGGCATGGCACTGGACCATCCGGCAGAGGGCGCACGCCAGATGATGGGTATGACTCTCCGTGACCTGGCCATCGAGTGCCTGACTTCGGAAGGGCAGACCGGGCTGAACAGGAGAACCTCAGACGAACTGTACGGCATGCTCCAGAGACAGTTCTACAATCCGACAGCGGCGTTCCCGGCGATCCTCGATAACGCCATCAACAAGGCATATGTGGAAGGTCACAAGACCGTAGCAGTTACATTCGACCAGTGGGCGAAGAAAGGAAGCCTGAAGGATTTCAAGACCCATGATAACAACTACATCGCCGGCCCGGTAGGGGAATTCCTGGAAGTGCCGGAAGGCGGGGAATTGAAGCATGATGTGTTCGGAGATGAGAAGCTGCCGACCAGAAAGCTGAAAACTTACGGCCGCCAGTTTACCCTGACCCGTCAGGCATTCATCAACGATGACATCGATCTGGTAACAAGGATCCCGGCCAAGTATGCGGCAAGTGCAAGAAAGACCATCAACAAGCAGTGCTACCAGATCCTGGTAAGCAACCCGGCGATTTATGACGGGACCGCCCTGTTCAGCAGCACGCACATGAACCTGCTGGCGAAGGGCACAGGAATCACGAAGGAAGCTGTCCAGGGCATGATCCTGGCACTGCAGAACCAGAAAGACCAGTTCGGAGAAGCCATCATCATCCGTCCGGCGATCATCATCGTTCCGAGCGGATATATGTTCGACATGTACACCCTGTTCTTCTCCCCGACCATCAACACTGAGGGCAATACCCAGGCGGTCAACCCACTCTACCGTTACAAGGATAGCATCCAGGTCGTAGAAGACCCGACCATCAACGCACTCTGCGGCGGCTTCGGAAACGTAATGCCTTGGTGGCTGCTGGGAGCAAAAGACGATACGGACTTTATCGAAGTGGACTACCTGAACGGACAGGAGATCCCGAACATCCGCAGAATGGAGACTCCTGGAACCCTTGGATTTGTCTGGGATATTTATCTTGACTGGGGCATCAGCGTGATGGATTACCGTGGAGCTATCAAGAACCCTGGCGTAAAGGTAGAAAATCCGATCAACTTAGCATAAGGGAAAGGAGGACATTGAAATGAGCAAAGCATCATACTGGCAGAGAGGGGAATCCCTCGATTACAAAAACGCAACGGAAACGACCATCGAAGCCAACACCGTGGTAAAGCTGGCAGAGCGGATTGGGATCGCCGGAACAGACATCCTGCCTGGAGCCGTGGGCGACCTTCATGTGAGCGGTGTCTTTGAGTTTGGCAAAACCAGCGAAAATGCCATCACATTGGGAACTTCCGTATATTTTGACGGAACAGGAATCACAGAAGCAGCGAATGACGGCGAGGAAGAACCGACAGCATACACTCCGGCGGGCTTTGCGGCGGCAGACGCAGCAGCAGGGGACGATAAGATCCTCGTAAAAATCGGATAGGAGTGATCCAGATGAAGCTGATAGCAGTATATCCCATCCTTTACCGCTCCAGGCAGTATTGGGTGGGACAGGAACTCCCGGCAGATGATGCCGGGATGGTGCAGGCATGGATTGAAGCCGGAACTGCCACATGGGTTGACCCGGACGCTCCAAAGCCGCCAAAGGCAAAGCCTGCGGCAGCAGAACCGGGGCTGGCAGGGGAATCCCCAAACGGGGAGACGGATGAAAACCTGGTCGGCAAGGTTCCCAAGACACCCGCCAGAAGCACCGGACGGAGGAAAAAGACGTAATGGGCTTTAAGGATATTGTAAAAGCGGACGTCCACAATGTGTTTCTGAACCTGGAAGAATTCGCAGACACCCATACGGTCAATGGGGCGGAAATGCCTGTCCTGATTGACAACAATGAACAGATCGAGAGGGAGAAGCGGAACAACCAGAACATGGACGGGATCTTCACAAACCAGAGACTGATCTACGTAGCGGCGTCTGACTTCGGACCGCTGCCAAAGCAGGGCAGCATTCTCACGCTGGACAAGCGGACATTCCGGGTAGTGGATGCCATCGATGAAGACGGCGTCTACTCCATTACACTGGAGGCGAATAGAGCATGAGCGGTTTTTATATTGAGGTTGATAAGGATGACCTAAAATATGTCCAAAAAAAATTCCGGGAGGCTCCGCAGAAAGCAAAGAGAGTCCTTCGGAACGCCATCAACCAGACGGCCACGCAGACGAACAGGAAGTTAAAAAAAGGTCGTTCTGCAGGATACACAATATCAGCCGGAGCCTTCAATAGTGAAATTCAGATCCAGAGGGCGAACCTGGGGCATCTGGATGCTACCATCAAATCTCATGGCCGACCAAGGACAATTCAGCAATTCAAGCACAGCGTGGAGGCGTCCGCCGCATCTGTTACAAAAGGTGGAATGAAAAGCATTATCAACTCCGCAGGTGCAAGAGTATTTATGGGTACTGGTGGAGCCGTGGAAGGGCGAATCGTCCAAAGAGAAACCAAGGCACGGTACCCGCTCCGAGTGATCGTATCGAACTCCGTGCCAAAGATGGTTGAGAAAATCTACGAAGGCGAACGTGGCGGACAGGGCGATCTGCAGCCATTCATCGAGAAGACCCTGCATGACAAGATCCGGGAACAGGTAAAGAAAATTCTTTAACAGGAGGCGGAAATGACACCTTTAATGCTTTACGACGACCTCATCGCAGAGGTCGAAAACATCCTCCGAGATGTAGTAACAAAGAACACCGCCGGAGAGGACATGGTGGGCGTGAAAGGATATAAATACCGCCTCCCGCTCATCACGGCAGACGATGAGGATGAATCGCAGTTCTTCCCCTATTTTATCGTCCGGCTTTCAGGAGGAAAGACCGCTGACGATGACAGCCCGTGGATAGTTACTGCAGACATTCTACTGGGCGTCTGCGAGAACGATAAGGAAGTCCCAGGGCATGAACACATCATGGTCATGATCCAGAGGATCACGGACCGGTTCGCAGCGGAACCGCTCTTAAACCATAAGTTCCGGGCAGAACAAGACATGGAGTGGGCAGTCCAGGACGAAGACACCTATCCGTTTTATTTCGGCGGTGTGGAAATCAAATTCAACGTGCCAAAGATAGGAAGGAGGATACCAGACTATGACTAAGGCGAAAAGCGAAACAGCCGCAACGGAGACAAAGCCAACGGCAAGATCACGGGCGGCAGCAAAGAAAAGCGCAGAGAAAGAACCTGTCATGTATGTCGGACCCACAGTCAACGGGATCGGCATCCAGAACAGGGTCTACACAGAAATACCGGGAAACGTGCAGGAATTGTTCCAGGAGGCGCCGGAACTTAAAAACCTGTTCATCCTGGTTCGAGAGTACCCGACAGCCTGCCGGATGCTCCGGGAACACAAAGGCTACATTTACAGCGCATTCATGAGGGCGCTGGATTTCAAGAATGGAGGGAAATAACAGATGAAACATGGAGTTTATATCTTAGAGGAGGGGACAGCTCTCACCGCCCCGATTACGAGCGGATCTTCCATCCAGGTCGTGATCGGCACGGCACCGGTCCATATGGTCGAAGACCCGGCGGCGGTCGTAAACATCCCGATCCTGGCAAACTCAGCGGCAGAAGCGATGGCGGCACTGGGATACGTGGATGACTTTGAAAACTTCACGCTTTGCCAGACGATGTACGCAACCAATAACCTCTTTCAGGTTTCCCCGGTCGTTTACATCAACGTGCTTGATCCGTCCATGCATAACAAGGCAATGACAACAGGCAGCGTGGAGGTGGAACTCCTGCAGGCAAGGATTACAGAAAAAGGCGTGATCCCGTCCATGCTGACCGTGCAGAATGGGGACCAGACACTTGTGGATGGAACGGACTACACGACAGAGTTTGATACAGACGGATCGCTTCTGATCAACCTGATCAGCGGCGGGAAAGGACAGGGCGCCCAGACGCTGACTGTCTCCGGAAAGGTCATAGATCCGAGCGTGGTCACAAAGACGGACATCATCGGAAGCTACAATGTAGCAAGCGGAAAGGAAACCGGAATGGAACTGATCCGCCAGGTTTATCCGAAACTGGGCGTGGTACCGGGTCTGCTCCTTGCACCCGGATGGTCACAGGAACCGGAGGTCGGCATCGCACTGGCGGCCAAGGCAGCGAACATCAACGGTGTCTTCAAGGCTATGGCAATCCTGGATCTGGATACCACTACAGCGACCAAATACACGGATGTGAGAGAAATCAAGGAGAACAGCGGCTTCACTTCGGAATTCTGCTACCCGCTGTGGCTTTCCTTCAGGGTGGGGGATTACATTCTTGCAGGAAGCGCCGTGGCGGCAGCATTGATCTCCTATACGGACGCAAGCAATGATGATGTGCCGAGCATTTCCCCGTCCAATAAGCTTCTGGGTGTGACCGGAACCTGTCTTGCGGATGGGACAGAAGTAAACCTGGACCAGGATCAGGCGAACGTAGTCAACAGCTACGGCGTGGCAACTGCACTGAACATGAACGGGTGGAAACTCTGGGGCAACTACACCGGAGCCTACCCGGCCAGCACGGATCCGAAAGATATCTGGTTCCCGGTGCGCCGCATGTTCAACTGGCAGGGAAATAACTTCATCCTGTCTTACTTCGACAAGGTGGATGACCCGATGAACCAGATCTTGATCGAGAGCGTGGTAGACTCGGAGAACATCCGCTGCGCCGCATATGCACCGGACAAATGGGCCGGCGCAAGTATTCAGTACTTAAAGAGCGACAACCCGGACACGGACATCCTGGCAGGAAGGATGACGTTCCGGCAGAGCATTGCACCGTACACCCCGGCACAGGAGATCAACAATATCCTGTCCTACGATACGGCGCTTCTGGCAAGCACATTAACAGCAGGAGGTGAGTAAGAATGGGCATCGTAATTCCTGAGGTATTAAACCACTATAACGTCTACAATGACAAAGCCAAAAAGCTGATCGGAATCTCCGGCGAGATCGAACTTCCGGAACTGGAAGCACTGAACGATACCATCGAGGGCGCAGGCGTACTCGGAGAAATCGAAGACCCGGTAACGGGGCAGTTTTCCAGCGCAAAGATCAAGATCCCGTTCGCCGTGCTTTATGAGGATCTGTTCAGCTTGATGGATACCACAAACCCGCCGCAACTGACCCTCCGTGGATCTATGCAGTGCATGGACCCGACAACGGGAGCAACGGATTACTATCCGGTAAAAATCGTGGTAAGGGGCAAGGCATCCACCACAACGCTTGGCAAATTTGTAAAAGGCAAAAAGGGAGAAGCGGAAATCGAGTTGGAGATCCTCTACATCAAGGTAATGATCAACAATAAGACTACGCTGGAGCTGGACAAGCTGAACTTTAAGTTCGTTTTGAACGGAAAAGATATGCTGGCGAAAATCCGTTCGCAGATTTAAGGAGGATAAACCATGGCAGCAGAAGTGACAGAAACCAAAAAAGTAACCCAGGCGGCTGACGATGCGGAGAGCATCGTCAAGCTGTCCAAAACATATGACTTCGAGGGAGATAAGATCTCGGAACTTGACTTCTCCGGCATGGAGAACGTAACGGCGGAAGACATGATCAAGGCAAACAAAGTCCTTGCATCCTCCGGGACGGTAAGCGTCCTCCCGGAAAACGACCTGCACTACACCCTGATCATCGCAGCGAGTGCGACCGGGTACCCGATTGAATTCTTCAAGGCACTGAAGCCGAAGGATGCCATCAAGGTAAAGAACAAAGTGACAAGTTTTTTCTTCGGAGAGGAATAAGACTAAGCGACACAAAAGAACTGCGGAAAGTATGTATTCTGCTTTCCCAAAATCTCACGACAGGCCTGGATTACTTTCTGGGCCTGTCGTTATTTGACATCATAGAACTATGTGAAGATTTAAGCGAGATCCAGAAGGAGGCGAGCAAGACAAAGCCATGAGCGATTATAAAGTAGCAATTAAGATAGCGGGGGAGCTGTCCGGTTCCTTCAACTCAGCGCTCAAGGGCGCACAGTCCGGGCTTAACACTCTCGCAAAGATTGGAAAGGTCGGAGCCACCGCCCTGGGCGCCAGCGCAGCGGCCATGGGAACTCTTGCCGCCGCCGGGATCAACGCCGGAATCCAGTACGAACAGGCCTTTGCAGGCGTTAGAAAGACCGTGGACGCTACGGAGGCGGAACTCCAGGCTATGAGCCAGGGTATCCGGGATATGGCCAAAGAGATACCTACATCGGCCACAGAGATCGCAGCGGTAGCGGAGGCAGCCGGACAGCTTGGTATCCAGAATGAGAATATCCTAAGCTTCACGAAGACTATGGTCATGCTGGGTGATTCCACGAACCTGAGTGCGGATGAAGCGGCCACAGCGCTGGCAAGGCTGGCAAACATCACGGGCATGCCACAGGACAGCTTCCAGAAACTTGGCTCCACAATCGTAGCCCTCGGAAACAACTTCGCCACGACAGAGAGCGAGATCACTGCAATGGGACTTCGTATCGCCGGAGCAGGATCCCAGGTCGGTATGACGGAGGCACAGATCATGTCCTTCTCCGCCGCATTAAGTTCGGTCGGCATTGAAGCAGAAGCCGGAGGTTCTGCGTTCAGTACCCTGCTCTCCAACATGCAGCTTGCGGTGGAGACAGGAAGTGAATCCCTCCAGCAGTTCGCAAACGTAGCCGGGATGAGCGCTTCGGAATTTAAGCAGGCATTCCAGACGGACGCAGCCGGAGCCATGGCAAGTTTTATCAAGGGACTGTCGGAGAGTGAATCCAAAGGAAAGAGCGCCATCGCCGTCCTGGATGAGATGGGGATCACAGAAATCCGTATGCGAGACATGCTCCTGAGGGCAGCAGGTGCTTCGGATACCTTCACGGAAGCACTGGAGCTGGGAACCGCAGCCTGGGACGAAAACGTGGCACTGACCAACGAAGCAAACCAGAGATACCAAACCATGGGGAGTAGGCTGGAGATCTTAAAGAACAAAGCCAACGACTTGGGAATCGCATTCTACGAGAGCGTAAATACGCCCCTGGGCGATGTGGTAGATGCCGCTGGAGACATGCTGGACAATCTCTCGGCGGCGTTTGAAAGCGGCGGCCTTTCCGGGCTGGTGTCTCAGCTTGGCACAGAGATTGCAAACGGAGTGGCCGGGATTGCAGATGCCGCGCCGGATATGATCGATGCGGCGGCAAGCCTGGTGGAATCCTTTATAGACGGTATCGAACAGAATAAAGACCAGATCACGGACGGACTGGCACGAACCGCTGTGGCGGCGGCCAACGGGCTGATCCGAATCACGCCACAACTTGTAGTCATCGGCGCAGAGTTTATCGTGGCTATGGCAAGGGGGATCATTGAACACGCCCCAGAATTAGGAGCGGCAGCGAAGGAAGCGGTCGCATACCTGATGAACGCAGCAAAGGAGGCGCTCACAAGCTACGTGGATTTCTTGGGCGATGAGAGCGTGGCACCATTCGAGAAAATACTGGCTTTGATCCCGGCGGTAGCGGCGGGATTTTTAGCTTTCAAGAAAATATCGGGGATGGTCAAATCTGTACAGGGATTTGTAACTGCCCTGAAGGGAGCCGGGAAAGCGGCCCCTGCAGCAACAAAGGGACTCAGCGCAGCAGGAAGCGCCATGTCA
Organism: Candidatus Mediterraneibacter surreyensis; assembly: GCA_019118885.1. Classification (GTDB taxonomy): domain Bacteria; phylum Bacillota; class Clostridia; order Lachnospirales; family Lachnospiraceae; genus Mediterraneibacter; species Mediterraneibacter surreyensis. The sequence goes on from DWYB01000079.1 coordinate 46,401, forward strand.
GCAACATCCAAGAACATCCTTGGCGCAGGCGCAGGGTTTGGAATGGCGGCGGCAGGCATGTGGCTTCTGGCGGATGCAGCGATCCGCATCGGGGAAGCCGGCCCCGTAGCATTGATCGGAATGACAGCCATGGCACTTGGCATCGCAGCCCTTATGCAGCTTGCGTCCTCAGTCGGACCAAAACTCCAGGCAAGTTCTCAGGGACTCCTGGCGTTCGGCGGGGCGATCCTTATGGCATCTGCCGGAATGTCCATGATGGCACTGGCGGCAACCCAGCTTGCGGCGGCAGGACCGCTGGCGCTCGCAGGGCTTGCAGTTATGGAAGCCGGAATGATTGGTTTCCTGGCGGTAGCAGGAGCAATGGGAACCCAGCTTGCAACCGCAACGCCAGGACTCCTGGCATTTGGAGGAGCTATCCTCATGGCGGCGGCAGGCATGGCAATCCTGACAGCAGCGGCAATCCAGATATCCTCTGCGGGAACTGGAGCCACAATTACACTGGCAGCCATGGGCGTTGGATTAATCGCTTTCATGGCTGTGGCGGCACTCTTAGGCCCCATGCTGACAGCGGCATCCGCAGGCCTTCTGGCAATGGGAGCGGCGCTGATCCTATGCTCCACAGGAATGCTAATCCTGGTGCAGGCAGCTACCCAGCTTGCGGCGGCAGGACCAACCGCACAGATTGCTATGGTAGCACTGGCAGCCGGGATCCTTGCATTCGGAGCGGTGGCGGGATTACTCGCACCCCTGCTTCTTGCAGGAGCGGCGGCATTGGCGGCATTTGGCGCAGCCCTTGCAGTAGTCGGGGCGGCGTTCCTGGTGGTAAATGCGGCGGCACTCGTTGGGGCGGCAGCCCTGACCATGATCGCAGGCGTCCTTCCGCAGATTGCAGCTTCGGGACTTAGTGGATCCGTGGCAATCCTGGCTCTGGGAGCGGCCATGACCGTCTTCGGGGCCGGGACAGCAATCGCCGGAGCCGGATCTCTTGTGGCAGCCGCAGGGCTGGCGGCGTTGGCAGTTGCAGCATTAGCAGCAGACCTCGCATTCGCACCTTTGGCAATCGAAATGGCGGCTATCGGGGCCGCAATCGCTACCATGGCCACTATGGGAGAAACGGCGGCATCCAGCATGAATTCCCTGAAAAGTTCTTCAAAGGGAATGGTTACAAGCATGGCGAAACTGGCAGTAGCCTTGGTAGCGCCCACAGCAGCACTCGTGCCGTTTGCAGCGGCGGCATTGGCAGCGGCAGCACCAGCGGCGGCCTTGGCTGCAGCGTTAACCCTGATTGTGGCGACCATCACAATGATGAGCATGAGCCTTACTATGGCAACCATGTCTATCACCATGATGAATATGGCCATGACATTATTCAGAACAACAGCAACCGGAATGAACACCACAGCAACCATGCTGAGCGCATCCTTTACCAGAATGGCAACCGGAATCACTCCGGCAGCAACAGCCATGACGACCATGGCGGCGCCTACGATGCAGACGGCAGCCAGCATGACCATGCTTGGCCAGGCACTGCTTCGGGCAAACCAGACGTTCGTGTCCATGGCGATGACCATCACGATGGCAAGAACAGCCATCACAGGGCTTGTGGCAGCGTTTGCAGGAACAGCAACAATCTCCGCCGGAATCTCCCAGATGGGAGCGGCAGTAAGCGCAGGAATGGCCCTCGTAGCGGTCAGTATGACGGCGGGCATGCAACAGGTCAGCATGAACGTGCAGACCGGAATGATGCAGTCCCAGGCAGCGATGACCTCCGGCATGGCAGTGATCGTAGCTGTCACGACCAGCGGAACCACCACCATGGTGGCGGTGTTCCAGTCTGGCGGGACCAGGATCGTAGCCATCGCCAGATCCACCGCAAGCGGGATCACGGCGGCATTTGCAAGCGTGAACCTTTATTCGTCTGGCGTCAATATGATGGCTGGACTGCAGGCTGGTATTTCTGCCAGGGGATCCTCCGTAATCGCCACGGCGAGAAGTATCGCTTCACAGGCGGCAGCAGCGGTCAATTCTGAGCTGCAGATCCATTCCCCGTCAGCCTTGCTGGAGAAATCCGGCGAGTACGCAGACGAAGGTCTTGCGGGCGGAATGGAAAAGAAAAGAGGTATGGTTCAGGCGGCAGCCGTTGCGTCTATGGCGCAGCCAGTCATGGATACGGCCCAGGACATTCGCAGCATTCAGATGCCGGAAACCACAGTAGCCAGAAGCGCCGTCCTTGGAGAAACAGTAGGAACCCTATCAGGAAACACAACCGGAGGACGGAGCAGGCAGTCAGAAGGTGGGCAGGGACCGACCTTCGTGTTCAGCCCGACTTACCACTTCGAAGGGGAAGCACCGAGTAAAGAGGACATCGTGGAAGCGAACCGCATGAGCCAGAAAGAATTTGAAAAGATGATGAAAGAGTACCTGCGAAAGAATAAGCGGGTAGCATTCGCATAAGGAGGGCGAACCAGATGAACACATACACCACGGTACAAGGCGACTGCTGGGATCTGGTCGCCTTCAAACTTTACGGGAGCGAGAAATACATGAAACTCCTGGCAGAAGCGAATATGCCGCTTCTGGATTACCTCACATTCCCGCCAGGAACCGTGATCAACGTACCGGACGTCCCGGAGGACTACGATACCGAGGATACGGTCTTCTGGCGGCAGGAGGCCAGCGAGGAACCCTATTCATCCGTAGAGGAGGACGGCGATGAGTAACGCAAGAAAAGCAGTGCCAAGCCTCTCCTTTAACGGAAAGAACGTCAGCACAAAGCTGGCGGAATACCTGGAAAGCGTATCCTGTGAGGACGTGGCATCCGGGAGCAGCGACAGTATAGACATTACGCTCCAGAACATCGACATGAAGTGGATGAACCAGTGGTATCCGACCAAAGGGGACAAGATCAGCGGCACCGTTACATTCCAGGACTGGAATAAAGACGGGGAAAACCTGAAGCTGGACTGCGGGACATTCATTCTGGATGAGGTAAAATTCTCCGGCGGCCCGCTGAAGGTATCCCTCGGAGGCGTGGCAATCCCGGCCAATGAGTCCTTCAAAGTCCGGGAGCGCACAAAGACCTGGAAAAACGTCACGATCAAGAATATTGCCAATGAGATTGCAAAGCGGTACGGCCTGTCCCTTTCCTACAGCGGACCGACCATCACGATAGCGAGCATTGAACAGTCCGATAAGACAGACAGCGCCTTTTTATATGATCTCTGCAAAAAATACGGGCTTTCCATGAAGGTGTTCAACAACAAGATTGTGATCTATGACCAGACCCAGCAGGAAAAGAAAGCTGCATCAGCCACGATCACAAGGGACTCCTTTATTGATGATGAATGGGAATATACGGACTCCATCGAGGGGACGTACACCGGGGCGAGGATTTCCTACAAATCCGGAGAAGACAATGAGGAAATCAGTGTCTATCTCGGATTAAAGGCTGAGAACGCCGCCGGGAGCCGGGTCTTAAACATTACAGAGGTGGCGGACGACTACGATGCCGCCTATTACATGGCGGCGGCGCAGGTCAATCAGTCCAATGAACAGGCGACCACCATCTCCGGAAAGATCTGGCCAAACCCAAAAATCTGCGCCGGAATCTGCGTGACCATTTCAGGGATGGGGAAAGCTAACGGGAAGTATTTTGTGGATAAAAGCACAGTGGAAGTCTCAGACTCCAGGACAACCCAGAGCGTGGAGCTGCATAAGTGCCAGACACGGCTGACCTATACGCCAAAGCCAAAACCAAAGCCGCAGCCCGCAAAGAAGTCTTACAAGGTCGGAGACATTGTAAACTTCCACGGCGGAACCCACTATGTATCTTCCTGGCCTGGCGCAAGGGGATACTCGGCACGGGCCGGCAAAGCAAAGATCACGCTCGGACCGGACTGTGCGGGAAACGGCAAGGCGCATCCATGGCACCTGATCCATACAGACAGTTCATCCAATGTTTATGGCTGGGTAGACGAAGGCACATTCGATTAAAGGAGGCAGGCATGGCAGAAAGACTGATCCGGATGGGAAAAGTCTCATCCATTGATTACGCAAACGGGATGATTAGCGTGACATACCCGGACCTGGACAATTCCACTACCGACAACTTCCCGGTGTTTTCCCTAACGGATGAATACAAGATGCCGGGGATCGGACAGGAAGTCCTTGTCCTCCACATGTCCAACGGGCAGTCGGCGGGGATTGTCATGGGGCGGTACTGGAACAAAGGGAACCGCCCTCCAGTCAGCGGAGAAAATATCTTCCGCAAGGAACTGGGGAAAGCATTCGGGGAAGCGTACATTCAGTACTCCGGCGGGGACATCACGTTACATGACAAAAAAGGCACATCCACGCTCGGCAGCATCCTGGGCAGACTGTCAGAGCTGGAGGAAGAAAACAAGAGCATAAAAAATCGGCTGTCAGCCGTAGAAGCAAAGGTATAGGAGGCAGGATATGGCAATCGGAAACTGGGGGAGTGTGATCAAGTTTGAAGTCAGCACCAGGAAAATGCTGACCTTTCAGAATATGAAGCGCACCGTCTCCGGGCGCTGGGAAAGCCACTCCATCCTGAACAAAAAACCAAAAGGGGAATTCAAGGGGCCGGACGCATCCGGCGTGACACTGGACATCCTTCTCTCTGCCGGACACGGGGTAAGCCCCAGAACGATGATAAACAATATCGAGGCAGCCGTGGAAAGCGGAAGGGCAGAATACCTCTACATCGGAGGAAAGAAAGTCGGAAGCGGCAAACAGGTCATTGAAAGCGTCAGTGAAACCTGGGATGAGGTGTGGAACAACGGGGAGCTGGTAAAGGCGACCGTTTCTTTGACATTTTCTGAATACAGTTAGGAGGCGGGGCATGAAAGAGATTGATACGATCACAGTCACAAGCAGCACAGAAGGACTGGACATCCAGCGCATAGACGCTGAACTGAAAGCCCTCATCCTGGCAACAGAAGGGATGATACCGGGAAGCAGGAACTTCGGCCTGGCAGGGGAATTCTTAACAAGGCCGCCCCTGGAGGCGGCAAACCTTCTCGCCATTGAACTGGAGGAAAAGGTATCTGAGTACATCCCGGAAATTACTATCGCAAGCGTGGAGATGCGCCCAACCAAGACGCTTGGCTCCATGAGCGTGACCATTTACGTGGAAAGGAGGGATGGCATATGATACCGGAACTTGAAAACTTACCAGAGGTCAGTTTTATAGACAACATTACACTGGACGACATCCAGAACCAGATGCAGGCGGACTTCGAGCAGCGGTACGAAACGTTGACCGGGCGGCCATGCACACTCAGAAGAGCAGATCCGGCGGCGCTCATTTTATACGCCTGTTCGATCCAGATCTTTCAGGCCTGCCTGTTCGTAGACCGGGCAGGAAAGCAGGATCTGCTGAAATACTCTTACGGGGAGTACCTGGACAATATCGCCGCCGGAAAAGGCATAACCAGGCTGGATGCAAAACCAGCCGTGACGACTATCCGGTTTACTCTTTCAGAAGAAATGACAGGGGCGGCGGCAATCCCAGAGGGAACCAGGGTAACAAATGGGGAGATTTACTTTCAAACCGATGAGTACGCTGAAATCCAGGCGGGAGAACTGACCGTGGATGTTTCCTGTACCTGTCAGACAGACGGGGCAAGCGGAAACGACATCGCCGTGGGAGAGGTCAATATCCTTGTGGATCCGCTCCCGTACATTAAAAGCGTGGCCAACACGGAGATCACGTCCGGCGGCGCTGACATCGAAGATGATGACAGCCTTGCAGAGAGAGTATTCCTTGCGCCCAGCAGCTACAGCGTGGCCGGCCCGGACGATGCTTATGAGTATTTCACAAAGGAATATAATCAGGGAATTATAAGCGTCACAGTTACAAGTCCGGAACCGGCAGAAGTAGAAATCCGCTTTTTGATGGAAGACGGGGCGATCCCGACATCAACGGTCATGAACGGTCTGAAAGAATATCTGCAGGATAACAAAATCCGCCCGCTGACAGACCATGTGACTGTTATTGCACCGGAGCAGCAGCAGTTCAACATCAATCTGACCTACTACATCAACCGGAGCGACCAGGCAAAGGCAAACACCATACAGGAAGCTGTGCAGGCGGCCGTTGAGGAGTATATCAAGTGGCAGACCTACACCATCGGAAGGGACATCAATCCATCAGAATTGACGAAACGGATCATCGAAGCCGGGGCAAAGAGAGTAGAGATCACTTCCCCGGTATTTACGACCGTAGAGCCAAATACGGTGGCCAGGATTGGGCAGAAAACGGTGACATACGGAGGGCTTGAGAATGATTAGATTTGAAGATGGAGAACTCTTAAACCTCCTGCCCGTGAGCATGGCGAACGACATCGAAACACAGTGTATCAGCTACGCTCTTCAGAAGCAGATCCAGAAACTCCTTTACCACGCCAGCCGGACCAGGACCGTGGCCATGATCGACCTGCTCCCGGAAACCGTGTTGGACGTGCTGGCAACGGAACTTCGGACCCCGTACTACCAGGAAGACATGGACATCGACACCAAGCGCAGCATCATCAAGCGGACGCTTCTCTGGCATACCAGGGCAGGAACGCCAAGCGCCGTAGAGGAATTAATTGAGGTCGTATTCGGAGAAGGAAGCATTGTGGAGTGGTTCGATTATGACGAGCCGCCCTACACCCCGGCGACTTTTGACATCATAACCAATGCCCAGATGACGGAAGACATGGCGGAATATTTCCTCTCCATCATCCTCCGGGTAAAGAACACCCGATCCCACATCCGCAGGATCCTTGTAATAAGGAAGATGGATATGGACGAGCGGATCGGGGCCGGCGTTGTAGCAAGGCCGGAAGTCCCGGTATTAAATCATTACTCCGGAGCATTGTCCCCGGGCATGACAGCGACGGTAGGCGCCGGGGCGGTATCCAGCCCGGCAGAAACAATTATGAACTCCCCGCAGGGGCGCAAAGCCACCTTAAACGGGGATACAAGGATGGCGGCAGGAGCAATCAGCCATCCGCAGGAAACCATAGGGAATTGCGTAGCCCCGGCACAAGAATCAGCGGGTGCGGCGCTTCACGCTGCGGCAGCGGCGTGGGCAAGTACCGCTATCCGCATTCTGAACGGCGGGACAAAGCAGGCGGCGGGGATCTCCGCAATGCAGAAGACAGCCGCCGGAGCTGCGTTCAATTCTGAAATAGAAATCCAATAGAAGGAGGAAAACCAATGGCAGGAGTTTTTAAACAGGCCGTACTGACGGCAAAAGGAATCGCTCTGCTGGCAAAAGCCCAGGCCGGGGAATGCACCATCAACCTGACGAAAGCCGCAGCCGGAAACGGCTCTTATTCAGACGGGGAGGCGCTCATCAACCGGACATCCCTGAAGGCACAGAAGCAGACGTTCCCACTTACCACAGTCACGACCCAGAATCAGACCAACGTGTATGTCAAATTTATCATGACAAACAAACAGGACAGCGGGAACCTGCAGAATGGCTACTACGTGAAAGAGGTCGGCATCTTTGCGAATGACCCAGACGATGGAGAAATCCTCTACGCTATCGCTATCGCAGAGACGGATCAGTGGGATTATATGCCCGCATACAATGACCTACTTCCGTCCACCATTACCGTGGACTTCTTAACCGAGGTGGCAAATGCTGACGAGGTCGTGATCGAAACGCCAAACGAGACATATCTGTACGACCAGACAACAGGGCAGAAATACGTCCTGGGCGTTGACAACGGCTTACTTTATTTTGAGGAGGTAGAAGGAGCATGAGCAGAATCTATGTAGCAGACAAAGAGACACTGGACAAGTGTTATAACATCCTGTCGGCAGACGGAACCTATGGCTTTATTGAGCATTGCGCCATCTTAAGCCCGACAGAACGCATCGAGTACATCGGGATGAATGCGGACTACACGCCGCTGACCGTAAACAAAAGTACCGGAGAAGCGTCACTTAATTCATGGGCAGATTTCCCGGTTATTCTCGGAAACAAACCTTGGATGGTAAAGAGCGATGGAACACCGGACTACAGACTGGACGAAGACGACTACACCAAGAGAGAGGATGGGACGGCATCCGATGTGGCAAACACCAGCTACGATGGCGGTGCTTTCGCATGGATCCCCAAGATCTACAAACAGGAGTACATGCTGGGGAACGACCGAGTGGTCAAATTCTCCATGAATAAAAAAGACGGCTTCGAAGCAGTGGGATTTATTGACGAAGACGGGAATGAGCTGGAGGGCGTATGGATCCCGATGTTTTACGGATCCATTGTAAGCGACAAGATGAAAAGCATTTCCGGCGTCCAGCCTGTCTACAGTAAAACTACGGCCCAGGAGAAGACGGCCATTGATGCATTCGGAACCAGGGCGAAGTTCTTCGGTGGGGCAATCGTGAACACGCTGACAGACCTGCTGATCATGTTCGGAAAGAGCGCCAATACCCAGGCAGTCTATGGAAACGGAAACATGAGTGGATACGATGCAGGCCTGGAGCCGACCATGGGCGTGAAGCAGAACGCCGTCATCGGAGGCGGCCAGTTCTATGGAACCAGCGATGGCAAGTCACTGAACAAGATCCTGCACTCCATTGTCCTCGGCTCATGGCAGCAGTGGATGCGTGACCCGTACACCCTGTTGGTAAACGGACGCTTCAAGGTAAGCAAGGATTACTCCTACGACCTTACCGGAGCTACGTATGAAGACACCGGGATCACACTCCCGAAGATCATGACGGAAGATGACGAGCCGACCCAGAAGACAGGACCGTTCTATCCGCACAAATACCAGACGGTACCCGGCTTCGGAGCGCTCCCGGTTTACCCGTATAAAGGAAGCACTTCCACAGGCGGATGTGACGGATTATGGCAGAACGTGGAGATCACGGCTGTCGCCCGTCGGTTCGGCTATTGCGGCGTTGGCACGAATGTTGGGCTGCGGTGCTTGGCTGTGAGCGGCACCGCCGGGGATGCGAACTGGGGCATCGGCGCCGCCATTCTTCTCCTGCCTCCTGTCGGCGTAGCCGCATAGGGGGTCTGGGGGCGTGGCAAAGCCACGATTCCCCCAGGAGAAAAGTAACGGATTCCACAGCGTAAAAATTTAACAGGGGAGCGGGGCGGTGCCTTTAGGGGCTGTCGCCCTTCGGTTCGGCAATTGCAACAATGGCACGAATGATGGGCTGCGGTACTTGAATGTGAACAACACCGCCGGGAATGCGAACTGGAACATCGGCGCCGCCTTATTCTATCTAAACATGGAATATTAACCAAAGCCGTCCCGCTTCATTTACACCGCTGGCCTTTGAAATAAGGCTTACTCGCCATTACTGGAAAGATGAGTGGAAATAAATCCGATACAGGGCGCATGGTAAAGCGGTCGCACCTACCATACGTAGGAGATAGAAGAAAAAATATCTTATAGGAGTACTCGGAAAAATGAGACGAAAAGCAGTTGACCTCCTATTGCGGAAGGCAGATATGAGAGACACGGGAGGCCACAAAGAGTACAAATATCTGTATCAGCGCATGCTGGACGAAGAAGTCATTCGGAAAGCATACAAGAAATTACGCAAAGGGAAGACCAAAAGAAACGAGATAATTTATATCGATGCACATCTGGACGAGGAAGTCCAGAAGATGCACGACATGATCCTGAACACCAAGCCGCCGGACGTACCCGTGGAACACCCGGAACTGGCGTATCGCCCGCACAGGCGGACACCAAAGATCATATTTGAACACGGGAAGCACCGGAAGATTTATATGCCGGAGATCCATGAGCAATGGCTCCACCACATCATTGTTCTGATTTTGGAGCCGATCATCACAGCTACCGCATACCCATATTCCTGCGGATCATTCCCTAAGAGGGGAGCGCACTACGGGAAGCGGCAGATCGAGCGCTGGATCCGGCGATGCCAGAAGGACATGAGATACTTCGCCAAGATGGACATCCGGCATTTTTACGACAACATCCGGCTAAAAATCCTGATGAGGGAACTGCGGATCCGCATCAAAGATGAATGGTTCCTTTACATCATCGAATTGTGCCTGCAGGGGTTTTCAAAAGGCGTACCATTGGGATTTTACATTAGCCAGTGGCTGGCCAATTATCTCCTGGAGCCATTGGATCGGTTCATCACGGAGAAGCTGGGATTGAAGATCATGATGCGCTACATGGACGACATCACGATCTATGCAGCTAATAAGAAAGTGCTGCACCAGGCAATCGCCTTGATCAAGCAGTACATCGGGCAAAGGTTCCGGCTGAAACTGAAACGGACCCACCAGGTATGCAGGTTTCACTTCCAGAAGGGCAAGAGAGTCATCGGGAGAGCGCTGGATTTTATGGGTTTTGTATTCTATCGGAACCGGACAGTGATCCGCAAAGGCACCATGCTCTCAGCGACCAGGACGGCGAGGAAGCTGCACCGGGCAAAGGAAGCGGGGCGGGGATATTTCGTAAAGCACATGGAAGCCATGCTCAGTTACATGGGATGGTTTACCTGCACGAATTCCTACGGGTGCTACGAGGAAAGAATCAAGCCGTTTGTTTCAATCGGCAGGATCAAGAAAATCATTTCAAAAATCAAAAGGAGGCAGAACCATGAAGGCATGGACAGTGGAGCGGTGCGAAAAAAAGCCGCAGGAATTACAGCTTGTGTCGCCTGACACCTACATCCAGAGGAAAGACATCAAAAAGGTGGACCACGAAGCGACAGAAGATATGCCGGCCTATACAGACTATGAGTGCATGAGCCGGGAGATCACGGTATCGGAATACCAGATGCTGGAAAGTATCACGCAAATCAGCAACGAAAAGGCAATTGACGAGTACACGCTGCAGCTTATTGAGGAAGGGGTGCTTTAATATGTCGATTTTAGTGAACAGTTTAACCAGGCTCTATGAATCGGGCAGACTCACAAAAGAACAGATCAAAGAGCGGGTAGAGAAAGGATCCATCAATGAGGAGGAGTACCAGGAGATCACAGGAGAAGCATACGAGTCCTGACCGCTTCGAATGCACCCATGCACACGGCGGCAGGATTTGCCATCTTTACCTGAAGGAATGCGACCGGAAGTGTAAACACAGCGGGTCCTGCAGCCATTGCATAAATTACTTTATTCCGATGTCGCAAAAACCGTGCAGGGGCTGCGCCGGATTAGAAAGGAGGAACCCGTGATGGAGGACTACATACCCAGAGTGGAACACGAGGAATTCGCAAAGCGGATCGATGACGAACAGAATCGTCAGAATCACCGCCTGGCAGAACTCGAAAAAGCCACGAAAGAAATCAACTCCCTCACCGTTTCCGTGGAAAAGATGGCTCTTAGCACGGAAACCATGGCAAGGGAGCTGGGAGAGCAGGGCAAGCGACTGGATCACCTGGAGAGCGTTCCGGGAAAGAACTGGACAGCCCTGCAGACAGGTATCATCAACGCCCTGGCAGCGGCCATTGGCGGCGGCATTGCAGCGGCAATCATTAGTTTCATGTAAGGAGGATAACAGACATGGCAACAGAAAAGACAGAAGCAACCCAGACCACAGAAACCACAGAGGAAAAGAAGATGCCCAGCAAGGCGACTGTGATCAGGACGGCAGTCCTGATCCTGGCCATTATCAATAACGCCCTGGCGATCTTCGGGAAAAGCCCGCTGCCGATTGACAGCGAGACGCTGACAGAAGTGATCAGCTTCGGATTTACAACCGTGGCGGCATTTGTGACTTGGTGGTACAACAACAGCTTCACCCAGAAAGCTATCAAGGCGGATAAAGAAAACGGACTGGGATAATAGCAGGAATGACGTAAGGCAGGGACGCATAAAAGCGCCCTGCCTGTTTTTATGAAAGCGAGGGAACGGAAATGACGAAACAGGAATTTATAAACCAGATCGCAGGGTACGTCCAGAAGTACGCACCGCAATACGGGATCAAGTGCAACAGCGCCGTCATCGCCCAGGCGATCCTTGAGAGTGGATGGGGAGAAAGCAGGCTGGCAGCCGAGTACCACAATTACTTCGGATTGAAGTGCGGCACGAAGTGGACAGGACCATCCGTCAATATGACCACCCATGAAGAATACCAGCCGGGAACTCTGACAGAGATCAAGGACAACTTCCGGGTTTACTCCAGCATGGAGGAAGGCGTGAAGGGATACTTCGAGTTTATCCAGCTTGAGCGCTACCAGAATCTGAAAGGGATCACGGATCCGCAGACTTATCTGCAGACCATCCGTAATGACGGATATGCCACCAGTACCACCTACGTGGAAAACACGATGGCGCTCGTAAATCAGTACAACTTAACACAGTATGATGGAAAGGAAGGAAATGCAATGGGAGTAACAGCACAGGACGTATTAAACGTTATGAGATCATGGCTCGGGTACAGTGAAGCCAATGGAAAGTTCAAACAGATCATCGACCTTTACAATAGCCACAAGCCGTTGGCAAGGGGATATGCCGTGAAGTACACGGATGAATGGTGCGATACGTGTGTGTCGGCGGCAGCCATCAAAGCAGGAGCCGTTGACCTGATTGGGACAGAATGCGGCTGCGAGGAACACGTCAAAATCTTCAAAGCAAAGGGAATCTGGATCGAGGATGGTACGATCACGCCGCAGCCTGGAGACATTATTCTTTTTAACTGGGATGGCAGCACCCAGCCTAATGACGGATACAGTGACCACATTGGATATGTGGAGAGCGTCTCCGGAAGAACGATCACGACTATCGAAGGAAACAAAGGTCAGGCTGTTGCCAGAAGAACACTGTCTGTTGGAGCAGGAAATATCCGTGGATACGCAAGACCGAAGTACGGGGCCGGCAGCGGAAGCACGACACCGTCTACGCCTTCAAAATCTGTTTCCCAGGTTGCTGATGAAGTAATCGCAGGCAAGTGGGGTAACGGCGATGCCAGAAAGAACGCCCTGGAAGCGGCAGGATACAATTACAGCGAGGTCCAGGCGGCAGTCAACGCAAAACTCTCCGGCGGCGGATCCGCTCCAGCAAAGAAGTCCAATTCGGAAATCGCCAAAGAGGTCATTGCTGGGAAGTGGGGCAACGGCGATGATCGTAAAAAGAAGCTGCAGGCGGCGGGGTACGATTACAACGCTGTCCAGGCAGAGGTTAACAAGCAGCTTGGAAGTTCCGGATCCACTCCGAAAAAGAGCGTGGATGTCATCGCCCAGGAAGTGATCGCCGGAAAATGGGGCAACGGGGATGACAGAAAGAACCGCTTGACTGCGGCAGGGTACGATTACAATGCTGTCCAGAAAGCGGTCAATGCCAAACTCGCCGGATCGTCCTCCGGGAAATCTGTGACAGAACTGGCCAAAGAAGTGATTGCAGGAAAGTGGGGGAACGGAGCCGACAGAAAGAACCGCCTGACGGCCGCCGGATACGACTATAATGCCGTGCAGAAGAAAGTCAATGAACTCCTTTAAATTAGGCAAAAAGAAACCCGGTGGGAGAAAATCCCGCCGGGCAATTTTTTATGTGGTCATAACTGGATGCAATGGTTGAACGCAGACAAAAGAGCCTCGCCCTCTGTTTCGTATCCGCTCAGATCAGAAGATGGAAACAGATCATCAATACATTCAAGCCGTAATTCTATAAAACTAACGCCAGCCTCATCTTCTGTCTCAACTGGACGATATACGCTGAATTCATAAAGGCTACATCTGCGCTCCACATCCCGGTAACAATGCGCCACAACCACATAATCCTGAAAGCGAACAGTCTTGCCATCGCCACGCATATCGTATCTCATTTCCAAATTTTCCATTGAAGTCGTTTCAAATTTTTTCATTTTTCAAAACCGCCTTTCCTTTTGTTGTTGGTATATTAACTCTGGTCACGGGGTAATTCAAGTCATTTATAACCCGTAAATTAACCAAAAATATAACAGGTAAGGCCGCCGGATTTTGTTAGTATTTTAAGGGGATTTATAAGAAAAGAGAGGGCGGGAATTACCCTCTCGGAAAGATAAAGATATCATAGACCTGTTGCGGAGACAGAGAATACCGCCTCGCAATCAGCCGGATGTATTTCAGATTGAACTCGCCCCGACCATTCCAGATCGTGGAAAAGTTCGGGACAGACATGCCGATGGCTCCGGCAAGGTCTTTGCACTTATCGCCGTGGGCATGCATGACTTCTTCAAGCATTGGCTTATTATACACAGAGATGCACCTCCCTTCATTTTTCAGAAAGAACAGATTGCCATGTCGCCTGTCGGATGCGCCCGACAGAAAGAGCGTCCGCTGATACGGCACAGCGGCCAAACCTCGTGCTTGGCTTCACATCACCAAAACCTTTCTCCGCAAAGCGGAAAACAAAGTGGACGGGTTGCACCAGGACATCGGCATCCTGCAGGATGGATACAGAACCGTCATGGTTTTAAGGCTTTCACATTAAAAACCAGGCAAACTTGTTGGCTGACACTCAGACATGGCATTGTTCTTCGCTCCCCTCACGCTTCACACGGGAATCCGTGCTTCCTGCCTCCCGGACTTGGGACCGGGCATCGGTGGCTTAGAGCCGGGGCAGCCACGCCCCGGAGCGGAAACGATTATCTGAAGATCAGCAGGGCCAGGCCACACACCACAACGGCCAACTCTGCGATCCGGAAGATAAGTTCCGCAATGGATAATCCTATCCGTTTCATTGACACAACCTCCTAACCTGTGGTAGAATTGTGACACCAAGGGAGAGGGGAATGAACCCTCCACCAAGGCGTCCGCCTTAGAAAACGATGAAGCGGATTACCGCAATCAATGTTCCGATTTCCAAGGCAAGCTGTGTGAGTGCTGCTATCACTTTGCACAGCTTTTTTATTTGCCGCTCGGCTTTTTCCAAATCCATTGGCATGTCCTCCTTTCCTTTAGGTTGTGTGTATGTTACCTTGGAAACCGGGTAAATTCAAGTCATTTATAACCCGCAAATTTACCAAAATTATAAGACCGTAAATTCCTCATTTTTGTTGGTATCTTATCCTATTTTATAAAAAGAAAGTTATTGAATTTTATAACAAGAACACCGATAATCATAAGTACCAAAACAAGGGAGGAAGCAGGGATGGGACACATTTTTTCACATGTGACACGTTCAGACAGGATTACAATAGAAGCCATGCTAAAGGCGGGAAGCAGCCGTAAAGAAATCGCAGAGAAGATCGGGGTACATATCAGCACGATTTACCGGGAGGAAAAGAGAGGTCGCTACATCCACACAAACAGCGACCTGACTGAGGAGGAAAGGTATTCCCCGGACATCGCAGACGAAAAATACCGGGAGAACCTGAAAGCAAAGGGACCAGACCTCAAGATCGGAAAAGACCACAAGCTGGCAGAGTACATAGAAGACAAGATCGTGAACGAGGACTACAGCCCCGGAGCTGTCCTCGGAGAGATTAAGCAAAAGGGAATTCAGTTTGATACCACGATCAGCAAGACCACATTATACAGCTATATCGACAAGGACGTCTTCGCCGGGATTACGAACAAAGACCTCCCGGTTAAAGGAACCAGAAGAAAGAAGAATAAAAAGGTCAGAAAGACCCAGTCAAGAAAGGCGGCAGGGGACAGTATCGAGAAACGTCCGGAGGAGATCCAGAGCCGGGAAGAATTCGGGCACTGGGAGATGGATACCGTGGTCGGCAAGAAAGGCGAGAGCAAACATAGCCTCCTGGTGCTGACAGAGAGGAAAACCAGGGAAGAGATCATCGTTCTGCTCTACGAACACACCATGGAAATGGTAGTCAAGGCGCTGGATAACCTGGAAGAAAAGTGGGGATCCTTATTCCCTCAGATTTTTAAGACCATTACTGTGGACAATGGCTCAGAGTTTTCAGACTGCAAGGGGATTGAAAAATCAACGATCGGGGAGGGCAGCAGGACAAAGGTCTACTACTGCCACCCATACAGTAGCTGGGAACGTGGAAGCAACGAGGTCACAAACCGGATGGTGCGCCGCAAGGTGCCGAAGGGAACAAACTTCGATGATCGGACAGAGGAAGACATCCAAGAAGTGGAGAACTGGATCAACAACTACCCCAGGGAACTGTTCGACTACGAGACAGCCCAGATGCAGTTTGACAGGGAACTGGAACTTCTGGTAGCATAGGGGGACAGAAAATAGAACAGAGCAAAGCAGGAAAGAAAATGGGACGTATCTGTCTATTTTTCACAAAACGAAACAGGGAGCATTGTGCAAAACAATGAAGTGAAGTTTTGCAATAAATTTTTTGCATTTAATGCTTGACTTTTTGCTTTTAAGAATTTTAAACCAGAAAATATTGACATACCCCGGGAAATATGGTATTTTATAAAAGTTCTTATAAGAACACATTTTCCTGGGGGATTAGCTCAGTTGGGAGAGCGCCTGCCTTGCAAGCAGGAGGTCACGAGTTCGACTCTCGTATTCTCCATTCGGCTATAAGCGCTGCGGATAAAGGCAAATGAAAGACTATTTATTTGTGTAAATAGCTTTTCATTTGTCTTTATCCATAGGGCGGAAGCTGTAATTAAATAATGGTCCTCCTTAGCTCAGTCGGTAGAGCATTCGGCTGTTAACCGAAGTGTCGTTGGTTCAAGTCCAACAGGGGGAGCTTACAAAACCCGTAAATTCAATGTTTACGGGTTTTATTTTATTCTGAAAATTTCTGTGGCGTCTGTCAGAATGGTGTATTTATCGTGTCAATCATATCACAATCGAATCGATTTTATTGACTTCCGCAATCAGACCCGTGCGACGATATGGAAAGCGGCTATTTTCATGTCGTGACAAATAATATAAGATGGTATCTAAGCGAAGAAACTTTTAAATGATAAACCTGATTATTTTAAAAAGTGACATATCAGTTTTAAAATTATGGCATGTACTAAGAACGGACGAGATGATAAGCTGATTTCAACAAATAAATCTTGATAGGAGGAGTAAGTGAATGAAAAAGAAAAGATTACTGGCTGTTTTAATGGCGGCAGCAATGACATTCTCCCTTGCGGCATGCGGATCGGGCGGCTCAGGCAATGCTTCGGGAGAAGGTGAATCAGAAAGCGGAGGAACACAGACAATTACTATGCTGGTGCAGCAATCCAGAAATTTCGATGGCTTGCAGGAGATGATTAAAAAGCTGGAAGAAGATGAAAATATTGTTATTGATGTTCAGGTTGTTCCGGATGATGAAGCTTTGAATATGATTAAGATGAAATTAAATTCCGGAGAATGCCCTGATTTGATCGATTATAATGTTCCGGCCATCTATGACATTGTGGATCCGGCTGAAAATTTTGCTGATATGTCGGATGAAGAATGGGTAAGCAAACTGAAAATTCCGGAGAACGTGACAGCAGATGACGGCAAGATTTACGGCTTTCCATTCCTTTCTGTTCCAGGAGTGCACGGGTTCATTTACAATAAAGATGTTTTTGAACAGTGCGGCATTACAGAAGAACCTGCTACATGGGAAGAATTTCTTGATGTATGCCAGACAATTAAGGACAATGGAATAACTCCTATTCATATGCCAAAAGATTCATGGGTTCCGCAGGTTCTTATGACGGATAATTTTGCCAAAGCGCTTGGCAAAGACGCTACGGAAGAGTTCAGCGAAAAGATCATGACTAATGAAACGAAATGGACGGATGTACCGGAGTTCGCAGAAGTAATTGATCAGTATCTTGATTTGTACAAAAAGGGCTTTATTAATGATAACTTTGCCTCAGCAACTTATGATGATTCTATTCTTGCGGTAGCAGAGGGAACGGCAGCCATGCATTTCAATGGAGACTTCTTTGCAGCATCGGTATTAGAAGCTAATCCGGACGCCAATATCGGTATGTTTGCGATGTCAATGACAGACGGAGTGGATGTAATGACAGAAAATATGTCCTCAGCGGGATTTGTGGCATATAAGAATTCCGAGAACCTTGATACGGTGAAAAAGGTTCTGAATTTGTGGGCTACACCTGAGTATGCTAATCTGTATTTTGCAGATCGCCCGGCATTCCCGGCGTTTGAGGACGTCGATGGCGGACCGGTACCGGAATATCTGCAGGAAGTAAATGAAAAGTTTATTGAGCCAGGAAAAGTAATTCCGGAGTTTAACTATTATGTAATGGATCTGAATGCACTGTTTGAGAGTACATTATATGTGTATTATGTAGATGCGCCTGCCAAGGGAGATATGGACGGAGCTCAAATAATGGAAAAATTCCAGGGTGATTTCGAGCAGTATATGAAAGATCAGGGAGCTGAAGGATTCTAATTTTTCATAACACAGGGGCTGTCATCTGACAGCCCTTTTCTTTACAGAAGAATAAATAGTTAGAAGAATGGGGTGGTTATTATTAATAAGAAACAGCTTTCAAAAATATATCCGATGTGGCTGGGGATTCCGGCGGGATTGGTGTATACTGTCTTTTTTATTGTTCCTATCGTAACAGCATTGTTTTATTCTTTTACAGACTGGAATATGGATCGCTTTGACAGTCCAAAATGGGTCGGAATGGCAAACATTATTAATCTGTTTCAAGATGAGATATTTCTGCGATCTTTATGGAATACCGTTTTATTTGCTTTTAGTACAACTATATTAAAAACTGTTGTCGGGTTGATCCTTGCATTACTTGTTGTCAGAAAATTTAAGGGAAATAGTATATTCCGTACGTTATTTTATCTTCCATGCATACTCAGCTGTATGATTGTCGGGCTGCTTTTTACAGGTATACTCAAACAGGACGGCCTGATCAACAATTTTTTGATAGCGATAGGGCAGGCTGATCTTGCCAGAGACTGGCTGGGAAGTTACGGAACGGCCATGTTCTGGATTATTATTATTGAAGTATGGATGTGGGCCGGATTTACAATGTTTTTGTTTATATCAGGACTGCAGGCTATTCCGCGGGAATACTATGAAAGCGCCGAAATAGATGGAGCGTCATCTTGGAATAGATTTACCAAAATAACATTACCGCTTCTGGCTCCGTCTTTCACTGTGGTTGTTACATTTAATATTACCGGCGGCTTAAAGGTATTCGATCTTGTGTACTCTTTAACAGGCGGCGGTCCTGGATTTGACACGCAGGTATTAAGCACATATACCTATCGGGCATTTGGAATGGGGCTGCTCGGAAAATCGAGTGCAAGTGCGTTGATACTATCGATATTTATTGTCGGGGTAACCTTTGCGTTAAATAAATTTCTCCGTTCAAGGGAGGTGGATGTCTGATGAAAATAACATGAAAAAAAATCGGCACTATTATTACAGTATTGATTCTGTTAATGATTTCAATTGTGTATATTGTTCCTATATTGATGATGGTATTGGGGTCATTTAAAACACAAGGTGAAGCGCTCCGTATGGATCTTACACTTCCCGCCCAGCTTCAGTTTGAAAACTATCAGCATGTAATTGAAACAGGAGGTATTCTCAGAGGGTATACCAACAACCTTATTATCACGGTCTCAGCAGTAGCTATTATTATAATTTTCGGTTCTATGACAGGAATTATTATCTCGAGAAGAGGGGACAGAAAAGGACGGGGGCTATACTATTATTTTGTTTTTGGCCTTACGGCTACCATGCAGATTGTGACCACATATGCATTGGTCTTGAAATTGGGATTATATGGTACATACATCAGCGTGATCTTTGTATTGGCGGCGATCAATCTGCCTTTTGCGGTAATAACCTTTTCCAGTTATGTAAAAGGGATTCCCAGAGAAATCGATGAAGCGGCAATTATGGATGGATGTAACTCGTTTCAACTTATTTTTAAGGTGCTGCTTCCGATTATGAAGCCTATTACAATAACAAATTTAATTATTGCCGCCATTGGTATCTGGAACAATTTTCAGGTTCCGCTTTATCTTATGAGCAGTTCCGAGAGAACGACGATACCAATGATGATATTTAATTTCTATGGCCTGTACTCCAGAGACTGGAATTATGTATTTGCAGCTCTTGTGATAACTGTACTGCCAGTTGTGATCTTATATTTGTGCCTGCAGAAACATATTGTCGAGGGAATGACATCAGGAGCGGTAAAAGGGTAGCAAAACTTTTTATTTTCATAATGATAATGTATGATATAAGCGGAGGGATAAAACATGAAAAAGATAAAATATCAGACAAAATTCCTTTTATATCATACAGGGATCATGGTGCTTCTTATCGTTGCTATCGTCAGTTGGGTGTATCGAATTGTAGTTAATGAGATGCGCAGCAGAGAAAACAGCGATTTTAGCATTATAACAGAGAAAACGGCGACCCAGCTTGATACGCTTTATTACGAAATGGACAGAACAGCATTACAGATTGCGGCAAATCCGGAAGTTGTAGAATGTTTTCAGACATTGCCGCGACAAGAAGAAGGAAATTATTTTACTGATCATCCTATAGAAAAGAATAAGATGAAAAAACTTCTGGAATCTTATAATTTTAAAAGTGACGGACATGCGAGGATTTGTCTGTACAACATGTACGATGACTTTGTGTGTACAGCAAATCGCGCGGTTACGGATGCCGGGATCACATATTTTTTTCAAAGTGAAGATTATGCGGAAGTTGAGAAACACTTTTCGGAAGAGGATACGTATATATATTACAGACAGCCGACGTCAGATATTTTAGCGTATGGAGAACCCGTTGAATCGCAATATTTTTCCATAGTGCGGGAAATAAAGGATTATTTTGCATCCAGTTCCAGCTGGGGATATATAATGGAAATGGATTTTCAGACGAATTTCTCCAGGAATTTGAGAAGAATAAAATTACATGGTATGAGGGAGATGTCAGAGATGTGCTAGAAAATCTTTCTATAGGCGGATTGTGTATTCCTAATATTTATACACGGATGAAAATTGATTATGGCGAAGAATTCTGTTTCAGAATATTTAATGACAATGGTGCAGTAATAATACTTGGGGGCGGAATAGATGATAAAAGTTCTGGTGGCAGAAGATGAGAAACCTCTGTTGAGAGGCATAAAAATGTTAGTTGAGGAGATAGATTCGCATTTTACTGTAGTAAAATGCGCGGTAAACGGAAAAGAAGCGATAGAATATTTGTCAGCTAATCGTGTGGATGTCGTATTTACCGATATCAATATGCCGATAGTGGACGGGTTAGAACTCATGAAATATCTGTCTGCTGAGCATCCGGAAACAATCGTAGTTGTGATCAGCGGATACAATGACTTTGAATATGCGCAGAAAGCCATCCGATTTGGTGTAAAAGAATACCTGCTTAAACCAATCGTAAAAGAGGAGCTGGCAGCTATTTTAAAACGCATTGAGGAAAGTTTTGAAAGCAGTAAGCTGAATCTGGAGATGAATCGGCTGCAAAATGCAGTTTATCATGTGAAACAGGAGAATATACAGGAAGAAAAAGTACAAATCGCGTATGCCTGTGCCGGACCATTTATTAAAGAGGGGTTGAAGAGAGCATTGAAGAGTGTGATTTTTGGAAAGGAGCCGATGTTGAACGGATTGCTTCTGATATGCTTCCCGGAGATCTGCATATATATTGTTTTGAAAAAAATCAGGCAAATGAACGTATTATGCTGCTTGTCATGAAGAATGAAATTAATATGCAGGATTTTTCAAGAAAATTTGTTGCAGCTATGGAAGCGAAAAATATTCCGGTAACAGTTGCGTATAATCAGGCGCGCATCGGACTGAAAGAGATTTCAGCCGTAAGCCGGATACTCAGAAGATGCATACAGAAAAATATCATTGTGGGCAAAGGAAGTTTTTCGTGTATGCAGGATGATGAGAAGAAAAAGGATACAAGCAACCTGTCTTTATCAAACTTTGGAATAACAGGAAAAAGCGCGGAACTGGCATTAAAACAATTCGATTCTTTTATGAAAGACGGAACAGTGCGGCAGGAAGAGTGTCGGAAATGGCTGTCAACTCTGCTCTGCTATTTCATGCCGGAATTCAAAGATGAAGAGAATAACAGTCAATTCGAAGAGATGATTGCAAATTTGTTTCTTTATTCAGCAAATACAAGTGAACTGAGTCAAAATCTAAGGCGGATGCTGGATGAAAAAAATATATACAAAAGGGAAAATACAACAGCGGACATTATGGAAGAAATGGAGAATTATATCAAAAAGCATATGACGGAAGCTGTTACAGCAGCTGAATTGGCGGAAAGGTTCGGATTGGTTGCTCCATATCTGAGTAAATTGTTTAAAGAATACAGCGGATATACTCCTCCACAATATCTTCAGAAAATACGGCTTGATCAGGCAAAAAAATTGTTGGAATCGGAGCAGAATTATCTGGCCAAAGATGTTGCGGAAATGGTGGGGTATCCTAATCCTTTATATTTTTCAAAAGTTTTCAAAAAGAATATCGGTATCTATCCTTCGGAATATAGAAAAAAATACAGGGAGGGGAGCGGAGAAAGCAAATGAGATTCGATCTAAGCGGAATTGATCAGACAATGGCGGATTCAGCGGCTGAATTTTTGAATCAGTCAGGATATGCAACGGAGACAGGCGGCATTTGCATTGAATGGAAATGCGATCCTTTGGCAGAACGGCTGAGGGTTGAATATAAGGACGGTACTCTGCTGCTCTATGGCAGAGAAAGGGTTCATTTTTACAGGGGACTGACATTATTTTTATCAGAACTTATAGAATATGGAGATAATTGTGCGGACTTAAAAAAAGAAGAACAGATTTCTTTTCGTGAGAGCGGGGTAATGCTTGACTGCTCAAGAAATGGAGCTGCTAATATCCGGTTTTTAAAGAGGATGATCCGCTTTTGTGCATCCTGTGGCTTGAACCAGTTATATCTGTATATGGAAGATATGTATGAAGTGCCGGATTATCCGTATTTTGGAGCCTGGCGCGGTAGATTTAAGCATGACGAACTTGAAGAAATCGACAGATATGGACAAAAATTTGGCTTAGAAGTTATTCCGGCAATACAGACTCTGGCTCATATGCATACTTATCTGCGCTGGCCGGCGGCGCAGGACTTAAAGGATACCGACGACATTTTAATGGTTGGAAGTCCTAAAACATATGCTTTTGTAGAGGCTTTGATCAGGAATGTCTCCGGCTGCTTTTCGACCAAAAAAATTCATGTGGGAATGGATGAAGCAGATTTCCTTGGACTTGGAAAATATTTGCGCGTACACGGATATGAAGACAGATATCAGATCATGACAAAACATTTAAAAACAGTATGCAGCATCTGTAAAGAACTTAGTCTGGAGCCCATGATTTGGAGCGATATGTTTTTTCGGCTGAAATCCCCCACAGGAGATTATTACGACTTATCTGAAGAAACAACCTTTGACGAAATCTTTGCATTGCCAGAGGGGGTAGAACTTGTATATTGGGATTACTATCATCATGATCAGAGTGACTATGAAAAAAATATACGTCTTCACCATAAAATCACAGATCAGCTCAGATTTGCGGCAGGCGGGTGGACATGGAACGGAATATCTCCCAATTACAGCAAAGCTGAGAAGACAATAGCGGAAGGGATTATGGCATGCAGAAAGCAAGGAGTTGATAAGGCGTTCTGTACATTTTGGTTCGATAACGGTGCAGAAACGCCTATGCAGACTGCCTGGTATCCGATAGCTTATTTTGCACAGCAGTGTTATAGTGAATGTGCGGAAAAAGCGGAAATGCTTAGGAAAATGCGTGAGGAAATATGGTTTTATGAATGCCGGCCATTTGGTTTTGAAGTGCTGGATATAAGATTTGGCGCAATATCAATTCGACTGCGCAGTGCACAGAAACGTATGGAAGCCTGGAGCGCCGGATATATTGAGCATATCGAAGAACTGGAGGAGCCCAGGCTTTTATATACGGAGGACAAAAACAATCCCGGACACAGACAATGTGCCGCCGGTTTTTGGGAAAATATTGTGAGCGCGGGAAATGTATCGGGAATATAAAGAAATGTTTGTAATATAGACAAGGAGAATCGGTAATCAATGAAACAGTCACAGATCACATATTGGTGTCATTCTATCATAAGATCTCAGATCCCTGAAGGAGGCGTGTATGTTGATGCGACAATGGGAAATGGTCACGACACGCTGTTCCTGTGTGAGATGGCAGGCGAAAATGGAAGTGTGTGGGCTTTTGATATTCAGAATCAGGCGTTAGAGTCCACGAGAACTTTATTATCACAGCACGGATATGAGAGAAATGTGCATTTGATAAAAGACGGGCATGAAAATATGGACCGTTACGTAAAAGAACAGACAGCGGACGCCATATGTTTTAACTTCGGGTATCTTCCCGGCGGAGATCACAGCATTGCGACACAGGCGCAGACCAGCGTGACTGCAATTGAGAAGGGTTTGAAAATACTGAAAAGCGGAGGGATGATGAGTCTGTGCATCTACAGCGGGGGTGATACGGGATTTGAAGAAAAGGACCGTATATTGCAGTATATTAAAGAGCTGCCTTCCGCGATGTATACTGTCATAGTAAATGAGTATTACAATCGGGGAAATCATCCCCCGCTGCCTGTATTTATTTTTAAGAAATGAGAGATGCTTTTACATATGAGTATTAAAATCCTCTGAGTCTTTCCGGCCGGCCCTCTTTGCAATGACGATCCCGGCAACGATCACGACGACACAGATCACGGCGAAGATTGCGGCCACTTTCAGAAGCGTGTTATTCCCGCTGCTCTCAATATGCATGATATTATCCGCGGTTTCTTCAAATGTCTGTCCGATGAATTCTGCGATGCTAAGATCCAGATTGTTATAGTTCATGTCAAAATAGCTCCAGAATATCGTTTCGGCTTCGGCGTCCATGATGGAATACGCGGCGGAGCCGTAATAGATGTAAAACATGCCGTCCATATCTTCCGAATCATTTTCACATGCAAAGTAGGCCAGAATCATATGTCCGTTATCTGAAAAAGTATCCTTATAGACCTGAGCTAAGTAGTCTTCAGCTTCAGTTTCGCTCCAATTGCCGTTCGGCCATATGGATTCATCATATCGCAGCAGCATAACGTAGGGCTGTATGCCGGTCTGCGAATAGAAGTATTTCAGCCCGTCTGTCAGATCCGTATCGTGATCAATATATCCAAGTTCATCCAGATACCAGCTCCCATAGGTAACTGTTCCTGTGACGGCCGTTCGCTCTGTACGTGATACGGCTATCTCTGTGTCACTCTGCGAACCGTTCCGATTAGGGATCATAACGCTTGCAATGGCGAAAATCACAATGATCAGGAGAATGAAAACAGAACATCCGGAACAGCCGCCGGAGTGTCCGCCTCCTCCGTGTGAACCGCCGCCTCTGCCCATAATACGATTCCCCTTTCTACTTTTCTTAAAAATGACAGTAACAGTTCAGCCGCGGAACTGTTACGAATGATATACTCATTATAAAACAATCCTGTTGAGAAAACAAAGAAAATCGTCTATACTTTTTTATATGAAAAGAAAAACGAAAATTCATTGGCAGAGTTCACTTGTTATTACAGTACTGCTGATCTTTTTGATCGCTGCCATATCACTTATCGTGACCAGGCGTATTAATAATATGGAAGAAGAGAGGAGCTTCGAGAGACTTGAAGAACAGGCCGGGAATCTTGTCAGCGATATCAGAGTGGAAATGGCCGACGACTGTCAACAGCTTGAACTGTTGTCAACAGTGATTTCTGAATATGACGATATGACATCAAAAGAACTCTGGAAGATTATTGATTCTTATAATACGTGGGGTGTGATCTCAAGGTTGGAACTTCTGCTGCCAGGAGATGTAGTTCTCTCCACCGGTGGGGAAGAGATCAGTTCAGGAGGAGTATTGTCCTTTGAGAAAGAAGCGGCCAAGGGCGCTCATATCACTGACAGGGAGACAGATGTGAAGAATCAGGATCAGTATGTAGTGAGAAACTATGTGCCTGTCGTGCGTGACGGAGAAACGGTCGCTATGCTGTACGGAGTGATCGAACTGGGGGATCTGCCTGAAGAACTGGCAGTGACTTCGTATGGGGAGGCGTCGCTGTACATAATTGATGCGGCTACCGGGAATTTTCTGGTAGATACATGGCACAATGATCCGGACGGCAATATCTGGAAACTGGGAGAACGAAAGATGGCGCCGGGATATGACCATGATCAGCTCAAGCAGGGTCTGATAAACGGAGAGACCGGATATGTTGTCTTTGTGTCGGACAGTATCGGCGAATATCTTTATTTCTATTATGAGCCGATCGGTATCAACAGATGGCAGCTGGCGTTGTCTGTACCGGAGGATGCCGTATTTGAGACGGCAAGAACGATCGAACGTATGATGAACGTGCTTCTGGCTGTTGAGGCGGTGTGCTTTGCGCTGTATTTCTTATGGATGATCTATTATGTAAAGCGGGAGACCAGTACAAAAGAACGCCAGCTTAATACGATCAACTATATATACGATGTGGAGAAGCTGCTGTTTAATGCACATGAACAGCGCGGAAATATTCTAAAGGCGCTAGAGAAAGTGGCGGGGATCACCGGAGCGGAATGTGTGTGTCTGTGGATATCTGATGATTCTGTGCCGGAAGAACATTTCAAATGGTGCAGGAACAGCACACGTATGATTGACGGGAGAAGAGAAGAATGGATCTTCCGGAAACTTTTGAAATGTTTTACGGAAGGAAACAGTGAGTTTGCAGCGTATGATCCGCATACGGTAAAGAAAAAACTCTCTGCCTCGGAAGAGGAAGTCAGCGGTTTGGACAATTTGATCGCAGTGCCGATTATGGATATGGATGGAGGAATCTGCGGAATCCTGGCATGTTCGGGAATGTCGGACAGATATGTGACACCGGAGCTGCTGAAAAATGTAGATTTCAGTTTCAGCATGTTCTGCAATAATCTGCGGTCTTATCTTACGATCCGGGAACAGGGCGAGAGGGATCTGCTCTCCGGGCTTTACAACCGCAATCGGTTTGAGATAGACCTCCCCCGATACTACGAGCAGTACAGAGAGTCTCTTGCTTGTATTTATATGGATGTGAACGGACTTCATGAGTTGAACAACAGTCAGGGGCATGACGCCGGCGACCGGATGCTTAAGACCGTGGCGGACTGTATAAGAGATCATTTCGGGGATACGTGCTCTTACCGCATCGGCGGGGATGAATTCCTCGCATTTGCCGTAGATTGGGAGCAGGATGACGTTATACGCGGAGGAAGAGACATAGCGGAGATATTGGAAGAACAGGACATACATTTATCCGTTGGTATAGAGTGGCGCGGGCAGGTAGATTCCATGGAAGACCTGGTAAAAGCTGCGGAAAGGAAAATGTACGCGAAAAAGAGGGAATACTATCAGCAGGCTTCTCATGACCGGAGAAGCGAAAGCCGTCTGCTGTTATAAGAAGGAGGTAACGACAATGAAAATGAAGATCAGGAACAAGGCGGAATTTACAGATGCAGTAACGCCCCTTGAAAAGGAGAATGCGCAAGTGTCTTATGAAGCGGCGCTCGAGGGAATCGTTCTTTTGGAAAATGACGGGATTCTGCCGATTACTCCGGGAAAAGTGGCTCTCTACGGAGCCGGAGCGGACATGACGATCAAAGGAGGCACCGGTTCGGGAGAAGTGAAAGAGCGTCATGTGATCTCGATTATGGACGGGCTGGAGAAAGCTGGTTTTTCTGTTACGACAAAGTCGTGGATCAGCGCTTATGCGGAGGAGTATCGAAAGGGAGAAGCGGCTTATGCTGCAGACTTGAGGCGCAGAATGATGAAGCCGGATGCCGTCAACATGATGGGAACACCTTATCAGTACCCGTTCGGACAGCCGGTTACGATTGAGGACGTTAACGGGTCTGATACGGACACCTGCATCTATGTGATCGCAAGGCAGGCCGGGGAAAGCGCGGACCGAAAGCTGGATAACCACGAGTATTCTCTGTCGGATGAGGAGAGGTCAAATCTTGCCATGTGTGCCGCAAATTATGAAAAACTGATCGTTGTGATCAATGTAGGATCTGTATTTGATATGAGTTTTCTCGATGAGATCACAGGGATTGGCGCGGTCGTGTACTACGCCCAGCAGGGGATGATGGGCGGAAAGGCGTTTGCGGATCTTATCTGCGGGAAAGTGTCGCCCTCCGCGAAGACTGTGGACACATGGCCGAAGAAATATGAAGATATCCCCTATGCTATGGAATACAGCTATCTGAACGGAAATACAGATGAAGAGTATTACAGGGAAGGCATATATGTGGGATACCGCTATTTTGACAGTTATGATGCAGAGCCCCGGTATCCTTTCGGGTACGGTCTGTCATATACCGCATTTTCTCTTGAAAAGGAAAAGATACAGGTAAACGGCCCGGAAATCACCGTGGATGTAAAGGTGAAAAATACAGGAACCGTTTATACCGGAAAAGAGGTGGCTCAGCTCTATGTAAGCTGTCCGCGGACAAAGATGGCAAAAGAGTATCAGCAGCTGGCGGCGTTTGCCAAGACGGGGGAACTGAAACCGGGAGAAAGCCAGGTTGTCTCTCTTGCGTTTAACCTGAAAGATCTGGCGTCCTACCGGGAAGAAGATGCGTCGTATGTACTGGAACAAGGTGATTATATCTTAAGGATGGGAAATTCCAGCAGGAATACGTCAGCTGTAGGAGTGATCGTTCTGGACAAGGACGCGGTGACAGAACAGTGTGAGAGGGTCAGTCCGGTGGTTCATACAGTCCGGGAGATGGATCCGCCTATGCTCTCTGATACCGCAGAGGAGCAGGACGGGGATCTGGAACGTATTCCTGTAAAGGCATCCGATATATGTACGGAGATTCATGAATATAAAACGCCGGAGATCTATTCGTCACCAGTAACGGATGCAGTTCTTGACGTCTTGTCAGGGGAGGAAATGTGCGATGTGGTCGTCGGGGCAGGAGCATCCGGAAACGGCCCGAAATTCTTCGACGCTCCCGGTTCGGCCGGATATACCACAGGAAAACTGATCGAAAAGGGGCTGCCCAATGTCTGCCTGGCGGACGGACCTGCAGGCCTGCGCCTTCAGAAGACGTCCGTTGTCACAAGAAGCGGAAACTTAAAGGGAGTGGAGCCTATGATCTCTTTCATGAATTATGTACCGGGGATCGTGAAGAAGTTCATGCTTGGAAATCCGGAAAAACATCCCTGCGTGTATCAGTTCGCTACATCATTTCCTACCGGTCTTGCGCTGGCTCAGTCGTGGAATACGGCCATGGTGGAGCATGTGGGAAACGCCGTGGGAAAAGAGATGGAGAGATACGGTGTGACATACTGGCTGGCTCCGGGAATGAACATTCACAGAAATCCGCTGTGCGGCCGTAACTTTGAGTATTATTCGGAAGATCCTCTGCTCTCCGGTAAGATGGCGGCAGCCATGAGCCGGGGCGTCCAGTCCAGAAGAGGCTGCTATGTGACGATTAAGCATTTCTGCTGTAATAATCAGGAAGATAACAGGAATCACATGAATGTAAATGTAAACGAGCGGGCGCTCAGAGAAATCTATCTGAAAGGGTTCCGGATCGCCGTACGGGAAGGTAATCCCAGGGCAGTTATGTCAAGCTACAATATGGTAAATGGTAAATATGTGAACAACAGCTATGACCTTCTCACAAAAGTGCTGAGAAATGAGTGGGGATTTGACGGACTTGTGATGACGGACTGGTTCGCTACAGGAAAAGACGTCGGAAGCCACAGTGAAGCCATCGAGGCGGGAAACGACCTGATCATGCCGGGAGGAAACCGCGCTGCGGCAGAACTTAAGAGGAAGGTCAGGACGGGAGAACTGGACAAAGACGCGCTTAAGAGATGCGCGGCCAATGTGATCCGCGGAATCACCGGATCCAGGATCTATCAGGCTTATCGGAGAATGTATGCGGACAAATAATACAGGAAAAATCAATACAGGAGGACGACTGGCAGCAGCGGTCCTCCTGCTCCTTTTCAGCGGCGCGGGTATGCTGCTTTCCGCGTATGTACCTGCTTTCGCCCAGTGGTATTCGCAACATATTTATCCTCTTCTCGTGTCGACTATCGGAAGATTCTGGGGGCTGTTTCCTTTCTCTGTGTCGGAGATTCTTATTTACATACTTCTGCTGGCTTTTGTCGTGACGATGGTGTGGATGATCATAAAGACCGTGCGGACGCGTACGCCCCGGGCAGCAGTTGACTGGCTGTCGGGAGTGCTGCTCACAGCGGGAATACTGGCGTTTCTCTATACAGCCTGCTGCGGGATAAACTACCATCGGAAATCATTTTCCGAGGAGGAAGGGATCGTTACATATGAGTACCGGCTGGAACAGCTCAGAGATATCTGCACCTGGCTTACGGAAGAAGTCAATGCCAGGGCGGGGGAAGTGTCCAGGGATGCGGAAGGTGTGATGGAGCTGGACGCCCCGGAAAGTGACGGAGCGGTCGAGGCCATGCATCGGCTCGGGGAGAATTTCTCGTCGATTCAGGGATATTATCCTCAGCCGAAAAAACTTCTGATCTCGGAAATACTGTCTTATCAGAGTCTGACCGGCATCTATCTGCCCTTTACGGTAGAGGCAAATTATAATAGAGATATGACCGCTTACAACAAGCCGTTTACAGCATGCCATGAACTCTCGCATCTTCGGGGATTTATGCAGGAGCAGGAGGCGAACTTCATCGCATTTCTCGCCTGTATCGGATCGGAGCGTATGGACTTCCAGTACAGCGGATATCTGTCCGGTTGGGTATACTGTATGAATGCGCTGTACCGGACGGATTACGAGACCTGGCAGGAAGTACGGGTGCAGCTCGATGAGGATGCGGAGCCGGATCTGGCGGCAAACAATGCATTCTGGGATCGGTATGAAGGTCCTGTATCTAAGACGGCTGAGCGGATCAACGATACATATCTGAAAGCCAACGGACAGGCGGACGGAGTGGAGAGCTATGATCGGATGGTGGATCTGATCGTGGCGTATTTCGGGAAACAGTAAAAGGGAAATGGAGGAAAAAGCGCTTTCTTTACTCCTTTTCCGAAATGTGATAAAATAGCCCTGTTGAGCGCATGCAATTACAGTGCATGGCACGCTCATATGGCATGATGTATATGATTTAAGAAGGAGGATTACATGATCAAATTATACGACAACGGCGTCTATCTTTTAAATGGCACCGAGATAGTGGAAGATACAGGAAATGTACAGGTTCCTCTCTCGAAGGAAGAAGCTGCGCAGAATACGATGGCATACGGCATCTTAAAGGCGCACAATACTTCCGGAAATATGAAGAACCTGCAGATCAAGTTTGATAAGCTGACGTCTCACGACATCACATTCGTCGGCATTATCCAGACAGCACGTGCGTCGGGACTTAAAAAATTCCCGATCCCGTATGTACTGACGAACTGTCACAACAGCCTCTGCGCGGTAGGCGGTACGATCAACGAAGATGACCACATGTTCGGACTGACCTGCGCGAAGAAATACGGCGGCGTCTATGTTCCGCCTCATCAGGCAGTCATCCATCAGTTTGCCCGCGAGATGCTCTCAGGCGGCGGAAAGATGATCCTCGGATCTGACAGCCATACACGTTACGGTGCTCTTGGAACTATGGCAATGGGCGAGGGCGGACCGGAGCTTGTAAAACAGCTTCTCAACAAGACATATGATATCAAGATGCCGGGCGTGATTGCAATCTATCTTGACGGCGAGCCGATGAAAGGCGTCGGACCGCAGGATGTTGCGCTTGCTATTATCGGCGCGGTATTTAAGAATGGCTATGTAAACAATAAAGTGATGGAGTTCGTCGGACCAGGCGTGAAGAATCTGAGCGCTGACTTCCGTATCGGCGTTGACGTTATGACGACAGAGACGACCTGCCTGTCCTCGATCTGGACGACAGATGAGAAGATCGAAGAGTTCTACGAGATCCATGGAAGAAGCGGCGACTACAAAGAACTGAATCCGGGTGCATGTACATATTATGACGGATGTGTCTATGTGAACTTAAGCGAGATCAAACCGATGATCGCTATGCCGTTCCATCCGAGCAATGTCTACACGATCGACGAGGTAAATGCCAACCTGAAAGATATTCTTCACGATGTAGAGCAGAAAGCGCTCGTAAGCCTTGACGGCGCGGTAGAGTATTCTCTTCAGGATAAGATCCGTGACGGAAAACTCTATGTGGAGCAGGGGATCATTGCAGGATGCGCAGGCGGCGGATTTGAAAATATCTGCGCGGCAGCAGACATTATCAAAGGACGCAATATCGGTTCTGATGCATTTACATTCAGCGTATATCCGGCAAGTATGCCGATCTATATGGAACTGGTTAAGAACGGAGCAGTGGCTGACCTTATGGAAGCAGGAACAGTTGTGAAGACTGCATTCTGCGGACCGTGTTTCGGCGCAGGAGACACACCGGCGAATAACGCATTCTCCATCCGCCATACAACGAGAAACTTCCCGAACCGTGAGGGAAGCAAGCTTCAGAGCGGACAGATCTCCTCTGTGGCTCTTATGGATGCACGTTCCATCGCGGCTACAGCGGCAAATAAAGGTTACCTTACACCGGCGACAGCTATGGATGTGGAATACAAAGGACAGAAATATCACTTTGACAGCAATATTTATGCAAACCGCGTATTTGACAGCCACGGTGTGGCGGATCCGAGCGTGGAGATCCAGTTCGGACCGAACATCAAAGACTGGCCGGAGATGTCCGCACTGCCGGAGAACCTGATTGTCAAAGTTGTATCCGAGATCCATGATCCGGTTACAACAACAGACGAGCTCATCCCGTCAGGCGAGACTTCCTCCTATCGTTCCAATCCGCTTGGTCTTGCAGAGTTCGCACTCTCAAGAAAAGATCCGGCATATGTAGGCCGCGCGAAAGAAGTACAGAAAGCACAGAAAGCG
The DNA here is from genome assembly GCA_019118885.1 of Candidatus Mediterraneibacter surreyensis. GTDB lineage: Bacteria > Bacillota > Clostridia > Lachnospirales > Lachnospiraceae > Mediterraneibacter > Mediterraneibacter surreyensis. Next base: position 79,299 of record DWYB01000079.1, read on the forward strand.
ATCGAGGCAGGCACATGTCCTCTCGACGCACTGGAAGAACTGAAACCGGTAATGGCTACGATCCAGAAGTCATATCCGGAAGTGGGCAAAGGAAATATCGGCGTCGGAAGCACGATCTTCGCTGTAAAACCGGGAGACGGATCTGCACGTGAGCAGGCTGCATCCTGCCAGAAGGTACTGGGCGGCTGGGCGAACATCGCTATAGAGTATGCAACAAAGCGTTACCGCTCCAATCTGATCAACTGGGGTATGCTTCCGTTCCTGACAGATGCAGATCATGAACATCTGCCGTTTAAGAACGGTGACTACATCTTCGTGCCGGACGTGAGAAAGGCAGTTGAAGAAAAAGCCGACGTCATCAAGGCTTATGTAGTCGGCGATGAGCTCAAAGAGATCGATCTGAGACTGGGCGATCTGACTGACGCAGAGAGACAGATCATACTGGACGGATGCCTGATCAATTACTATAAGGCAGAGATGTAATCTGGATTTATCGGGCCAAATTAAAGATACATTCCTAAAAATGACGAAATATCAAAAGTTTTTGGATTTCAATCCAAAAACTTTTGATATTTTTTTTGATTCAGGGTATACTAATCTTAAGAATCGAGAAGGGTGGTATGCTCATGGTACTTCAACGAAAAGAATATCTGGACAAATTGATTGCTTTCAAAGATAAACAGCTCATTAAGATTGTTACTGGCATCCGCAGATGTGGGAAATCTACGCTGTTGGAGATTTACCAGAACTGGCTGCTGGAACATGGAACAGAAGAGGAACAGATTATTTCAATAAACTTTGAGGATATTGATTTTGAAGAACTGACAGATTATCGGAGACTATATGCATATTTAAAAGAACGGCTGGTTCCGGGAAAAACGACTTATATTTTTCTGGATGAGATTCAGCATGTTGTGGAGTTCCCGAAAGTGGTGGACAGCCTGTATATTAAGAAAAATGTGGACATTTATATCACCGGCTCCAATGCCTATATGCTTTCCAGTGAGATTGCGACCCTGATTTCCGGACGGTATGTGCAGATTGAAATGCTTCCATTGTCCTTTAAAGAATATATGGAGAGTACGGGAACCATGACGGACAGGGGGGTGAAATACACAGAATATCTGGAAAACAGTTCGTTCCCCTATACCTTGGAACTGAAAGGTCAGCCAGATGAAATCAGAGAGTATCTGGAAGGTCTGTACAATACAATCGTTGTCAAGGATATTGTAAGCCGAAAGAGAATTACAGATACAATGATGCTTAAAAGCGTCCTGCGGTTTGTGTTTGATAATATCGGGAATCCTCTTTCTTCTAAGAAAATTGCGGATACAATGACTTCGGATGGAAGAAAAATTGACACGAAAACGGTAGAGAAATATTTGGAGGCTTTGACGGAAAGCTATATTATTTACCAGGCAAAACGGTACAACATAAAAGGGAAACAATATTTGAAGACTTTAGAAAAGTATTATGTTGTGGATATAGGGCTTCGTTATATGCTGCTGGGCTCAAGGCAGATGGATGCGGGGCATATCCTGGAAAATGTGGTGTATCTGGAGCTGCTTCGCAGAGGATATGACGTATATGTGGGCAAAATCGATTCCTTCGAAGTCGATTTTGTCGCGCAGAACAGCAAAGGGATACGTTATTATCAGGTCGCCCTTTCTGTGCGGGATGAAAAGACATTGGAACGGGAATTGAGACCACTTATGGCAATCCGGGATCACTATCCCAAAATGATTTTGACGCTCGATGATGACCCGGAAACACAGTATGACGGGATACGACGGATCAATGCCAGAGACTGGCTTCTCGGCTTGACAGATAAATAACGTTGAATGTTCCATGAGTGTTCTTTCTTCCCGTTTTATGAATGTTTGATTATAGAATATGGTGCAGATAAAAAAAGGGCCATCTGATGCGCCAGCTGAGGGAAGCGGACACTGTAACGCCATGCCGGCCCGCTTCCCTCAGCGTCTGTGATTCAGATCAGCCCTCTTTTCTGTTTTCGAAAAATAGTCTATACAGCAAATACGGATGATACCTTACAGAGTATCTCCCCTCTTGATATATCCCGGTTTCTCCGGCGAAGCGATGATCCTCTTGCCGCGGATCAGTTTCGCATGTTTGTCAACCATCATGTTCTCTACATGAACGCCCTTTCCGATGACAACGTCAGCGGAGACAACACAGTTCTTTACGACAGCCCCCGGTTTGATGACGCATCCTCTGCCGATGATAGAGTTTTCTACGGTTCCGTCTATCAGGCAGCCGTTGGATACAACAGAGGAAACTACCTTGCTGTCAGCAAAATACTGAGTCGGGCAGGAGTCGTTCGTGCGTGTGTAAACCGGCCAGTCGTCGCTGAACAGGTTCATTGCATTCTTCAGATTGATCAGAGACATGTTCGCATCGTAGTAGCTCTTGAAATCTGTGATCGCTGCGAAGAATCCTCTGTGCGGCACTGCACGGATATCAAGCTCTTCACACTCTTCATCGAGGATGTCGGCGAACGTATACATGGATGATGTTTTGTGTGCCTTGTTGACCAGCTCAAGGAAGAGTTCTTTTGTCATTACATATGTATCCATGGAAATGTTGCGGTTCTTTGCGTTTCCACGGTTAGGCTCAATTGAAAGAACACCTTTCTGCTTATTGATGTTGAGCGTATCGCAGTTCAGGAAAGATTCCTTTGCATTGTCTACTGAGTGATACATCATGGAGATGTCAGCGCCTGATTCAATGTGTGTTTCAATGAATTGGCTGTAATCTGCTGTGTATATCATATAGCTCGGAGCGATTACGACGTAGGGCTGAGTCATTCTCTCAATGCAGTCCATATTCTCGATATATGCTTCAACGTCTGTGCTGTAGATATCTCCGATCTGGGAAGACTCTGTATACATGATACTGAGTTTGCCGCGTTTGGAGTTGATATTGTAATGACGTCCTGTTCCCAGATGCTCTGTCAGGGAACGTGGTTTTCTGCGCACGTAAACTTCAATATTGTCAATCCCGCTGTTGCTCATATTGGAGATCGGGAAATCAATGATACGATATCTGCCGAGGAAGGAGAATGCTCCTACAGGGCGGTATTGCTGAAGTCCGTCTACCTGAATGTGATTTCCGGCAAAATTAACGATTCCAAATGCCTTATTCATATTATTCATCCCCCTTTACACGTTTTGCAACAAGTTCGATATTCTCGCTGTCCGCACTGCCGACAACAGCGTTTTTGCCGATTTTGATTCCGTCGGCTACGAGAGCGCGTGTGACAACAGCGCCTTCCGCCACCTCAGCTCCCGGCATGAGCACACTGTCGATAACTTTGGCGCCGGCCGCTACTTTGGCGTTGGTAAACAGAACGGAATTCTTCACTTCACCGTCCACAACGCATCCCTGAGTGATGAACGCCCTGTCGATCACCGCTTCAGCTCCTATGTACTGCGGAAGTGCAGTTACATCTTCTGTATAGATCTTCCAGGTAGGATCGTTTAAGTCAAGTTCATTGTTTTTGCTGAGAAGATCCATGTTTGCTTCCCAGAGAGAATCGATGGTTCCGACATCTTTCCAGTAGCCTTTATATTTATAGGCATAGACATTTTTGCCTTCATTGATAAGTGTCGGGATGATATCTTTACCGAAATCATGTGCGGAATCCGGGTTCTTCATATCTGCCAGAAGCATCTTTCGGAGAGTCTTCCAGTTGAAGATATAGATACCCATAGACGCCAGATTGCTCTTCGGGTGTTCCGGTTTCTCTTCGAATTCAACGATACGGTTTGTCTCATTTGTATTCATGATGCCGAAACGGCTGGCCTCTTTCATAGGAACTTCGATGACCGCGATAGTAGCGTCTGACTGACACTCTTTGTGGTATGCGAGCATCTTTGCATAGTTCATCTTATAGATGTGATCGCCGGAAAGGATCAGCAGATATTCCGGTGAATATGTATCGATAAAGTCGATATTCTGCGAGATCGCATCTGCGGTTCCTCTGTATACGTCGAGATCCGCATCAGATTTCTCACGCGGCGGCAGGACATAAACGCCGCTGTCTTTGGCATCCAGGCCCCAGCGACGGCCTGCGGCTACATAGCTGTTCAGAAGTACAGATTCATACTGTGTGAGAACGCCGACAACATCGATACCGCTATTTGCACAGTTGCTAAGGGGAAAATCAATGATACGGTATTTTCCGCCATATGAAACAGCCGGCTTAGCAACCTTTTTGGTCAGTTCATGAAGACGTGACCCGCGGCCGCCGGCTAAGATCATAGCTAACATGTTATTTTGCTTCATAATGAGCCCTCTCTTTCATTCTTACTTCCCTTTATTATACATACTTTTTTGTTGATTTTCCACACTTATTACTTATAAAATGAAATAATTTCGTTAAAAACTTATACAGATTGATAACAATATGTAAAGTTTGTTATTCATCCGACGAAAATTTGGTACAATTAGAAAACATTTTAAGGATTGACAATAAAAATATATCCGCATATACTGTATTGTTAGTTACCGAACAAATTATTTTGGAAGGATGTGCGGCGGAAGATGTGCGATACGAATATCCGAAGTGGCCGGGCCCCTGGTCACGATGTGGGAAGGATGATCAATACGCTTTCTCATCAGCTGAAGCGGCAGATGTGTATGCATGAGTCAGAAGACAGTCTGAAGACAAATATGCAGAGGCTGGTGCTTCACTATATTCTGTTTCAGTCACTGCAGCGGGATATATATCAGAAAGATATAGAGAAAGAATTTCAGATCCGTCGGTCTACAGCCACAGGCATTCTGCAGATCCTGGAGAAGAACGGGTTTATTACTAGGGAACCGGTCAAGCAGGACGCGCGGTTGAAAAAACTGGTGCCTACTGAAAAAGCGAAGAGCGTAAGGAAGCATATCCTCGGAAATATCCATTATATTGAGGACCTGCTGAGAAAAGGCATTGATGAAGAGAAGCTGGATATATGTCTGGAGGTATTGGGGCAGATGTCCGTTAATTTGTCGGTAGACGAAAAAAGGAGAGAGGAGATAACAGACCATGAATAGAAAATTACTTCGTTCTGTCAGAGAATATAAGCGCGAATCATTTCTGACCCCTGTGCTTGTATGTCTTGAGGTGCTTATGGAAGTACTGATCCCACTTCTGATGGCGAATATAATTGATATCGGCATTGCAAATGGAGATATGGGATATATTGTAAGAACAGGCTTACTTCTCGTTGTTATGGCAATGCTGGCTCTGGCGTTCGGCGCTAAGGCGGGGCAGATGGGTGCAATTGCTTCGTCAGGATATGCGAAGAATCTTCGCCATGATATTTTTTATAAAATACAGGATTTCTCATTTGGAAATATCGATCATTTCTCAACGTCCAGTCTTGTGACGCGAATGACGACGGATATTACAAATGTCCAGATGGCATATATGTTTACGATCCGCCTTCTGGCCAGAGCGCCGATCATGATAGTTCTGTCGCTGATCATGACTCTGACGATCAGCGTCAAGATCGCGGTGATCATGTTGATCACTGTGCCGATTCTGGGGGGAGCGCTTATCTTTATTGCAAAGAAAGCTCATCCTCATTTTGTTCAGGTATTCGACGAATACGATGTGCTCAACAATACGGTTCAGGAAAATGTCAATGCGGCAAGAGTAGTAAAAGCCTATGTCCGTGCAGACCACGAAGTGGAAAAATTCGGAAAAGTATCAATGCTTGTTTTCAGGCTTTTTACAAAAGCAGAGAAGATCGTAGCGTGGAACTCCCCGATCATGCAGTTTACGGTTTATGCGGTAGTTATCGTCATGGTACTGATCGGCGGCGAAAGCATTATTACCGGAACGATGCAGACGGGAGAACTGACCAGCGTCATCGTGTATGCCCTCCAGATTCTGATGTCGTTGATGATGGTTACGTTTGTATTTACCATGATTATGATCGCCGAGGCGTCTACCGATCGTATCACCGAAGTTCTCGATGAAGTTCCGGAGATGGAAGATTCGGCTGATGCAGTGACGGAAGTGGTGGATGGCGATATCGACTTTGAGCATGTAGATTTCAGTTATGCGGGAGAGGGAGGAAATCTTTCTTTAAAAGACGTGAATCTCCATATTAAAAGCGGTCAGATTATCGGTATCATCGGAGGAACCGGAAGTGCAAAATCAACGCTTGTGCAGCTGATTCCAAGACTCTATGATGTGACGGGCGGCTGTGTGAAAGTCGGCGGCGTGGATGTGCGTAAGTACGGACTGGAAGCGCTTCGAGATCAGGTATCCATGGTGCTCCAGAAAAATGTCCTCTTTACAGGGAGCATTTATGACAATATTCGCTGGGGCGATGAGAATGCCAGCGATGAAGAAGTGCAGAGGGTCTGCAGGCTGGCTCAGGCAGACGGATTTATCCGCGAGTTTCCGGCCGGTTATAATACGATGATCGTGGAAGGCGGTAACAATGTGTCCGGCGGTCAGAAACAGAGACTGTGTATTGCGAGGGCGCTGCTTAAGAAACCGAAGATTCTTATCCTTGACGATTCTACCAGCGCGGTGGACACAAGAACAGATGCGCTGATCCGCCAGGCATTCCGTGAAGAGATACCGGATACAACAAAGATCATAATCGCACAGAGGATTTCTTCTGTGGAAGACGCGGATATGATCATCGTCATGGATAACGGTGAGATTAATGGAATCGGAACCTCGGAAGAACTCCTTAAGACGAATGCGATATACAGAGAAGTATATGAATCACAGATAAAAGGAGGTGCCGAAGATGAGTGATCAGATGAACAATAACAATGTTCAGCAGAGAGCAGGAGGCGGGCCGGCTGTTACGAAAGGAACGATCAAGACGGCAAAACGTCTGCTTGGCTATGTGATCGGAACATATAAAATACAGTTTATTGTTGTCCTGATCTGTATCCTGATCAGTTCCATAGCGTCCATCTCCGTATCGTTGTCGCTGAAGTTTCTGTTGGACGACTTTATCATTCCGCTGATCGGTCAGCAGAATCCTGATTACACAGAACTGTATACGGCGCTGGCGGTGCTGGGAACAATCTTTCTGTTCGGCGTTATCGCTACATTTGTATATAGCAGAATGATGGTTGTGATCGGTCAGGGCGTGCTCAAGCGTGTCAGAGACGAGATGTTTGAACATATGCAGACATTGCCGATCCGTTATTTTGACCAGCATACGAACGGTTCCATTATGAGTCTGTATACAAATGATACGGATACGCTGAGACAGATGATCAATCAGTCGATACCACAGGTACTCATGTCAGCGTTTACTATTGTAGTAACATTCATTTCTATGCTGGTGCTCAGTCCGATCCTGACAGTACTTGCAGTGATCATGATCATTGTGATGCTGCTGGTATCAAGAGTGGTTACGGGAAACAGCGGAAAATACTTCATCCGTCAGCAGATCGATCTGGCCGATATTACAGGATTTGTAGAAGAACGCATGAACGGACAGAGAGTCATAAAAGTGTTTAACCACGAGAAAATATCGGAGCAGGAGTTTGACGAACTGAACGAAAGGCTGTTTACAAGCGCTTCAAACGCCCATACATTTGCAAGTATGATGGGGCCTATCATCGGAAATCTTGGAAACCTGCAGTTTGTACTTACAGCGGTGCTGGGAGGATTCCTGTCGGTGGTCGGTATTGGAAATATAACACTCGGAGTCATGGCTTCGTACCTGCAGTTTACAAAGAGTTTTACACAGCCGTTTATGCAGGTTGCGCAGCAGTTTAACTCTATTATCATGGCGCTTGCCGGAGCAGAGCGTATTTTCAATATGATGGATGAGGAACCGGAGGTTGACGATGGATATGTTACTCTCGTAAACGCAAAGCGAAACCCGGACGGAACACTTACAGAGTGCAAAGAACGTACAGGTATATGGGCGTGGAAACATCCTCATCAGGCGGACGGAACAGTTACTTATCAGGAGCTGAAAGGCGATGTGCGTTTCTATGATATGACATTTGGTTACACGCCGGAACATATGGTGCTTCACGACCTGACTCTTTATGCGAAGCCGGGACAGAAACTGGCGTTCGTAGGATCTACAGGTGCGGGCAAGACGACGATTACCAACCTGATCAATCGGTTCTATGACGTGGCTGACGGTAAGATCCGTTATGACGATATCAACATCAATAAGATCAGGAAAGCAGACCTGAGAAGGTCGCTGGGAATCGTGCTCCAGGATACACATCTGTTCACCGGAACGATCAAAGAAAATATCCGTTACGGTAAGCTCGATGCGACTGACGAAGAAGTGGTAAATGCAGCAAAACTTGCGCATGCCGACGGCTTCATCCGCATGCTGCCGAATGGATATGACACTCACCTAAGCGGAGACGGAGAGGAGCTCTCCCAGGGGCAGAGGCAGCTCCTTGCGATCGCCAGGGCAGCCATTGCAGATCCGCCGGTACTCATCCTCGATGAGGCGACGTCCTCCATCGATACCAGAACTGAGCAGATCGTCCAGAAAGGTATGGATAACCTGATGAAAGGCCGTACCGTATTCGTCATTGCCCACAGACTCTCCACCATCCGCAACAGCGATGCGATCATGGTGCTTGAGCACGGACGGATCATCGAGAGAGGAACACACGAAGAACTGTTGAAACTGAAAGGAACATACTATCAGCTGTATACAGGAAAACTCGAATTGTCATAAATGTACGCGATGGCTACAAGCCGGATATGGTTAGCTGAGAAATAGTGATCATATATGCAGGACTGTGAAAAATGAGAGATTATTTTTTGCAGTCCTTTTATTATGGGCGGGCGATCAGGATCCTTTACTGCTATTTAACATATCGGGTGTTTACAGATATTGACTTTGAGAATTATAAGAGTACAATAAAATAGTAACATTATGGGAAATCTGATAAAGGAGAGGAAAATGATGAAAAAGATAAGGTCAAGGATTGGCGCGGCTATGATGGCGGCAGCTCTGACACTTACAATGAGCCAGCCGGTAATCCTCAATGCCGCAGAGAGTCCGGCCGACGAAAGTTCTGCCGAAGTACAGCAGATTGTACCTGAGACAGAATCTGACGTTGTGGTCGGGGATGAGACGCAAGGCGATGTATTGCAAGATACTGCTGATGCGAAGCCAGAAGACAAGAACAATGCCCAGCCAGAAGTTAAGACTGAGACAGAAGACGCAGAGACTGAGACGTCTGATGTGCAGGATGATGAAGCACAGGTATCTGATGACACTTCGGATGTGGCAGATGAAAAATCAGAGCCGGCTGATGACAAGGTGGATGCTAAAGACGGAGAAAATACAGATGCATCAGACCAGACAAACGTTGATATCAACAAGCCTGTACTTGAAAAAGTAGAGTTCGACCAGCAGGGGAAAACGCTCAAAGAGGGAGATACAGTTACATTCCGTATCTATGCCTATGATGCAGATACGGCAGTCGAAAGAGTGAGTGTTACTCTGTCATATAAGCAGAGTGACAACTACTGGATGGGAGAGACCATATCAGGGGAATACGATGAGACAGAAGGCTGTTATATCGCTTCTATGACGCTTCAGAATATAGGAACGGGGAAAGTTGAAGTTTCACAAATCCGTGTTGTAGATACGAACAGTAACTATGTGGATTATGCTACCCCAAGTGATTTCTGGTTTGAGACTGACGGAGATCTCGCAGATGCAAAGGTGGCTGAGTTTAACTTCCCGTTAAAAGGGCAGTCAGTAGCTATTGATGATCTGTTTGACGGGCTGAACGATTCATGGGTTACCTTGAATAAGGAAATTCCGGATGACGGCATTATTTTGCTATTTACTTCCGCGGATTCTTCTGCTGAAATTGAGATATATTATAATTGGGATGAATCAGATCAGCAGTATATATTCGGAGGAACAAGCACCAGAACTCCGGATGAATCTGAGGAGATGAAAGCAGAGCTTGTATTAACAGATGTTTATCTGGAGCGGTTCGGCGGTTATGAGCATATTCCGATGGATGGAATGGAAGATTATACCGTGACGGTTGATTTCAGCTCTGAAAATCCGGGAGAAGCGCATATTACATCGGTCAGCCTGGATAAGAACGGCGAGATCGTACGTGCCGGCGATAAAGTGACGATCAAAGCGACGGTCGACAATCAGGAAGTTATGGATACTTACGGATATGCTTATTTCTATTCTGCGGCAGATATAGATGATAATTATAAGTCTGTTGAACTCACATATGACGAGGAACAGAAGGCATATATCGGAACATTTTCTGTTGAAAAAGATACATATCCGTGCGAATGGTACATGACGGATCTTGAACTCCACAAAAAAGAGTCAAGCGAAACAGTACAGTTGGAGAATTTCTATCCGAATATCTATAATTCATACCCGTGGTATTTCAACGTATACAGTGGAGATACTTTTGTATCCAGCGCGCAGGACACAAGTATTTTTTTCTACAGACAGGATGCCAATGGGTATTGGACGGTAGATCCGGATGAAACGATAGAAATAGAAAATGCAGGCAGAAGGATTTCGTTAAGCGATCTTGGCGTAGCGCTGCCCTCAATGAAATCTCCGGCGGAAGGTATTAACCAGACCGGATGGAACTATGACAGCGGTAGTAATCTGATTACGGAAGATTCGATACTTTTGAATAATTACGGTAATATTGCGCTATACGCAAAGTATGATCAGAACCGCTATAATGTTACTTATAATTATGTGACAGACAAGGGAACAGCGGCAAGACATGTAGCGGCGATCACACTTGATGACGATGCGACTGTTGGTGATTATCGCGAGAAAGCGATGGAATTTGCGCCGGACGACATGACAGATTCCTATAAATTCTCAGGCTGGTCTAATCCTAACGCATGGGCCGACGATTCGATGAAAATGGATACGACCTATAGCGAGACTTTTTCGGCAGAATATGAAGGTAAAGTAGTCGTACAGCTCTCCAAAGAATATTTCGATGAAAAAGGAAAATTTACGAGCGAGATAATCCCGCTTGTTCTGGACAGTGGGGCAACACTGGACGATGTAAAAGATTATGCAGGCAGTATGGCTGAGCCGAAGTTATATCCGGGCCTGAGATTCTCCAAGTGGGAAGTTGAAAGCTACAATGAGACGGATGCGCTGACAAATTTCCAGTACGTTTATGCAACCGCTGCATATGAAAACTGCCTGATCAGATATATGATATATGACAGAGACGGCGAAGGGGTGCTGGACATCATCAACAAAGTTGCAGAGAAGGGAGACAGCATCCAGGTTCGCATTGACCTCGACGGATATAAGGATGTAGAATGGGTATCTGTTCCTGAGGAAGATACAATCGTTGTAGATAGTGATTTGCTGATCTTTGAGGCAGTTGCTGTTCCGGACGGAAGTGCTTCGGAAGAACCAGATGATCCCGATGAGCCGGTGACTCCGGAAGATCCGGAGGATACACCAAAGCCGGAAGAGCCATCTGAACCGGAGCAGCTCCCGACAGAGGAGACGAATGCGGTTGTAGAAGAGATCAAGAATGCGGCAGCAGGAGAGAACGTAACCGTTGATATGGGATCCGCCACAGTTGTATCCAAGGAAATCCTTGAGGCGGCAAAAGGCAAAGACGTCGACATTGTTCTTGATATGGGCGGATATACATGGACGATCAATGGCGAGGATATCCAGGCGTCCGATCTGAAGGACATCGACCTTGAAGTGACACAGGGAACGGCGAATATCCCGAATAATCTTATATCTGCGCTTGCACAGGGCAATCCGGTTCAGCAGATTTCGTTGACCCATAACGGAAACTTCGGATTCCGGGCATCTCTTACGCTGAACGTAGGATCACAGTTTGCAGGAGAATATGGCAATCTGTACTACTATGACAGCGCCGGCAGGATGGTATTTATGAATGCCGGAATGATCGGAGAGGACGGCAATGTGACGCTCAGCTTCAGCCATGCATCTGACTACGCGATCGTGATTTCAGATACACAGTTGTCTCAGGCTGATGCAGACCGTGCAAATGCACAGGTAAACGCTTCTGGCAAGACACCGAACGCAGGAGATGAGAAAGCTCAGGCAGTCAGCGTTCAGACAGGCGATAATGCAAACGTACTTCCGATCGTTATGATCCTCATCGTATCTGCGGCCGTAGTTGCCGGATGTGTGGTTATCATAAGAAAGAAACGTATGAGAAGATGATCATACACGGCGGATGCCGTAAGATTATAAGATGAAGCGCAAGATAAAGACACGTATGCGAGTCTTGAAATTCAGAAAGATGCCCCCTCGGAGCGGTTGTTCCGAGGGGGCGTTTTTGTCGGCTGATCTGATGGCAGCGACAGGGAATTTACTGCAATTTTTCCCCTGTCAGCATTTCATAGCTCTGAAGATATTTGTCGATGGTCTTTTCTACGATGTCATCCGGAAGTGTCCAGTCATTGTCCGGATTAGCTTTCAGCCAGTCACGTGCGAACTGCTTGTCAAAGGACGGCTGAGAGTGGCCCGGCTCGTATCCGTCAGCAGGCCAGAAACGTGAGCTGTCCGGTGTGAGCATCTCGTCGCCGAGGACGATATTGCCATCCTCGTCCAGGCCGAACTCGAATTTTGTATCTGCGATGATGATGCCGCGGCTCAGCGCATAGTCCGCACATTTCTTATAGAGGGCGATCGTGTAATCGCGCAGCTTGGAGGCATACTCTTCTCCCTTGCCTGGGAAAGCCTTTTCAAGGTGTTCGATGCTCTGCTCGTAAGAAATGTTTTCGTCGTGATCACCGATTTCTGCTTTTGTGGAAGGAGTATAGATCGGTTCCGGCAGCTTATCGGATTCTTTTAATCCTTCCGGCAGCTTGATGCCGCATACGGTGCCGTCTTTCTGATAGCTTGCCCAGCCGCTTCCTGTTATGTATCCGCGAACGATACACTCTACCGGGAGCATCTGAAGCTTTCGGCACATCATGCTGTTGCCGTCAAACTGAGGCTGGCGGAAGAATTCCGGCATCTCGTTTACATCTGTAGTGATCATATGGTTTGGAAGGATGTCCTGCGTCATCTCGAACCAGAATTTAGACATCTGTGTCAGGACGGTTCCCTTTTTTGTAATTGTGTTTTTAAGGATCACATCAAAGCAGCTGATCCTGTCAGTAGCCACAAGGATCAGGCTGTCGCCGTTATCATAGATCTCGCGTACTTTTCCTTCTTTGATTGGTTTCATTTCGCATACCTCTTCTATTCATAATTTAGTATCCTCTCATGAAAAGAGAGGAGCACTCTATATAATAGAGTAGACAAAAAGACGGAAAAATACAAGTGTTTTATTCATTATATGTATTGATTATGAGTTATAAGTAAAATAGCGGCGTGCGCGGGTAAAGTATGTTATAATCTATAGAGCTTATTGCCGTGGGAAAAACGGTATTTATGTATTATAACAGAGAACGAAATGAGAGGGATATCATATGGGAAAACGAGAGAGCGGGTTTCGGCACGGAAATCATGACGGCGGCAACAGGAAATATATTGTAGGAAGTATAGCCGCAGTGCTGGTGATCATAGCCGCGATCGCTGTCGCTGCATGGGTGATTTACAGGGATATGAACCCTTCGGATCAAGGTCAGGATACAGAGCATAAGCAGGCTGCAGTGCAGCAGGACACCGATGAAAACAGGCATGAGGATTCGACGGATAGCTCAGAGACAGAAGATGTAAATGGTGGAGCAGCAGACAATGATATTGAGGAGATGCTGGGAGATATGACTCTTGAGGAAAAAGTGTGTCAGCTTTTTATGGTTACTCCCGAGGCGCTCACGGGAGTGGGCACAGTGACCCAGGCCGGAACGGCAACACAGGAGGCTGTTAATGCATATCCGGTAGGCGGGGTAATCTATTTCTCCCAGAATCTGCAGGATCCGGATCAGACCCGTACAATGCTGGAGAATACACAGAGGTACGCGATGGAGAGGACGGGGATTCCGATATTCCTGTCCGTTGACGAGGAGGGCGGCCAGGTGGCACGTGTGGGAAGCAATCCCGCATTCGGGGTAGAAAAGATCGGAAATATGAGCGACGTGGGAAGCAGAGGAGACACGCAGGAAGCATATGAAATAGGGAGTACGATCGGCACGTATCTGAGTGATCTCGGGTTTAATATGGATGCCGCTCCGGATACGGACGTACTGACGAATCCGGAAAACCAGGTGGTGAAATACCGCTCTTTCGGTTCGGATCCGGAGCTTGTTGCCAGGATGGCCGCAGCGGAACTAAAAGGACTCAATGACCAGGGGATTATTGGAATGTACAAACATTTTCCCGGACACGGCGGTACTACGGCTGACTCCCACGAGGGATATGCCTATGTGGATGATACGCAGGAGGAACTGAAATCCGGGGCGTTTATTCCGTTTCAGGACGGGATTGACAACGGGATACAGGTAATCATGGTAAGCCACATTTCATGCCCGAATGTCACCGGAGACAATACACCGGCGACCTTGTCAGAAATGATGATCACGGATATATTGAGAGGAGAGATGGGGTTCGACGGTATGGTGATCACAGACGCCCTCAATATGGGAGCGATCACTGCGCAGTACAGTTCTTCTGAGGCGGCAGTGGCAGCTTTGAATGCGGGAGCGGATATGCTTCTGATGCCGGAAGATTTCCAGAGCGCATATAAGGGTGTGCTAAGCGCCGTGGAAAGCGGAACCGTATCAGAGGCGCGGATTGATGAATCGGTGCGAAGAATACTGGAAGTGAAAGTTTCTCTGGGAAAATAGTAACCGGAAACCTGTTGCCGGCTCCAGGGGATTTGTGTAAAATCAGATGTGTATATGAACATGGCCGCGTATCGGACATGTAGAGAAGATAAGAAGAAAACAGAGGAAGCAAAGAATGATAATCGACACACATGCTCACTATGATGACGAGCAATTTGATACAGACAGAGACGAACTTTTAAACAGCATGCATGACGGCGGGATCGGTCTGATCGTCAATGCAGGCTCCACTCTTGATTCGTGGGAGAAGATAAGGAAATTAACGGAAACATATCCGTTTGTGTACGGAGCCGTCGGAATCCATCCGGATGAAGTGGGTTCCCTTACAGAAGAGCAGATGTCTGAGATGGAGCGTCTCCTGGATCTTGAGAAGATCGTAGCTGTAGGCGAGATCGGCCTGGATTACTACTGGGATCACGAGAGCCATGACATCCAGAAGAAATGGTTTATACGGCAGCTTGAGATTGCGCGAAAGAAAGGGATGCCCGTGATCATACACAGCCGGGAGGCGGCTGCGGATACGATGGATATCATGCGTGAATATGCGTCGGGGATGCAGGCTGTCATCCATTGCTATTCCTATTCGGCGGAGATGGCGAAAGAATATGTAAAGATGGGATATTACATCGGTATCGGCGGTGTGGTAACTTTTAAGAATGCAAAGAAACTTAAGGCTGTCGTTCAAGAGATACCTCTCACCTCGATCGTCCTGGAGACAGACTGCCCGTATCTTGCGCCGGAACCATATCGGGGGAAACGCAATTCTTCTCTTTATCTCCCTTATGTGGCGGAGAAGATCGCGGAGCTCAAAGGCGTAAGCGCCGGGGAAGTCGTGCGGCAGACGGAAGAGAACAGCCGCAGGCTGTATAATCTTGCAGCCGGTCCGGAGGATGCATACAGTACAGGAGGAGCAGTATGAAAGAACCAACACTTGGAAATCCGCAGAATACCATAGCAGTACTACAGAAATATAACTTTGTATTTCAGAAGAAATTCGGACAGAATTTCCTGATTGATACGCATGTGCTGGACAAGATCATCCGGGCGGCGGAGATCGGAAAAGACGACTGCGTACTGGAGATCGGACCGGGGATCGGAACGATGACGCAGTATCTGGCATGCGCTGCGAAGAAAGTGATCGCGGTGGAGATCGATAAGGCCCTCATTCCTATTCTGGAAGATACGCTGGAAGGATATGACAATATAAAGGTCATTAACGAGGATGTGCTGAAAGTAGATATCGGGAAACTGGCGGAGACAGAGAACGACGGAAAACCGCTTAAAGTAGTGGCGAATTTGCCTTATTACATTACGACGCCGATCATCATGGGGCTCTTTGAGAACCATGTGCCGCTTCAGAGCATTACGGTTATGGTGCAGAAGGAGGTGGCGGACCGTATGCAGGTAGGACCGGGGACAAAAGATTACGGCGCGCTCTCCCTGGCGGTTCAGTATTATGCAAAGCCGTATATTGTGGCAAATGTTCCTCCTAATTGTTTCATGCCCCGCCCGAAAGTCGGGTCTGCGGTAATCCGGCTGGATCGATATGAAGAGCCGCCGGTAGAGGTGGAAAATGAAAGAATGATGTTTAAGATCATAAGAGCGTCCTTCAACCAGCGCAGAAAGACGCTGGCAAACGGACTGAAAAATTCCGCTGAGCTTGATTTCACAAAGGAGGAGATCGAAGCAGGCATAGAAACCCTCGGCAAAGGCGCAGGGGTAAGAGGGGAAACATTAACGTTGGAAGAATTTGCAAAATTATCAAATTATTTGAACAATACGTTAAAATAACAGATAATTTTAATGGTTATAATAAATAAATAGACAAAATGGGCGAGCTAGTTCATAAATTTTTAATAGAGTGTTAATTGTATAAATTCTTGATTTTTAGTATAATAAAAAGGTCATACAGTGAAATTGAGAATAAGAGAGAAGGAGGAACGCACATGGTAAAAGATATTGACAGCATTTTTTTCGATATTACTCCGGAGATTGAAGAATTAGCTCTCAAATGTGAAACCAACAACGCGATTGACAAGGAATTGTATACGAAGTACGAGGTAAAAAGAGGACTTCGTGACCTGAACGGCAAAGGCGTTCTTGCCGGTCTGACAAATATTTCTGATGTCTGCGCATCAAAGATCGTTGACGGTAAATCAGTTCCCTGTGAAGGAAATCTTTATTACCGCGGTTATAATATCAAAGACCTGGTAAAAGGCTTTCTGGATGCAAAACATCCCGGATTTGAAGAGACGACATATCTGCTTCTGTTCGGTGAACTTCCTACAAAGAAGCAGTTAAAAGATTTTCAGGAAATGCTGGCGGAACGCCGTATGCTCCCGCCGAATTTTACACGTGATGTGATTATGAAGGCTCCAAGCCGCGATATGATGAACAGTATCACAAGAAGTATCCTGCAGCTGTATTCATATGATAGTAAGGCGGACGATACGACGATTCCCAACGTGCTGCGTCAGTGCCTGAACCTGATCGCTCAGTTCCCGATGCTCATGGTATACGGATATCACGCATACAATTATAAAAGAGGCGAGGACCTGTATATTTATGCACCGCAGCCGGAACTTTCCACAGCGGAGAATATCCTGATGATGCTTCGCGAGGACAGACAGTATACAGAACTCGAGGCAAAGATTCTCGACATGGCTATGGTGCTTCATATGGATCACGGCGGCGGTAACAATTCCACATTTACTACCCATGTCGTAACATCGTCCGGCACGGATACATATTCTACGATCGCTGCGGCCATGGCATCTCTGAAAGGACCGAAACACGGCGGCGCCAATATCAAAGTAACGCAGATGTTCGAAGATATGAAAAAGAATGTAGAGGACTGGTCCGATGATGATCAGGTAAGGGCTTATCTTGAAGCGCTTCTCGATAAGAAGGCATTTGACAGAAAAGGTCTGATCTACGGAATGGGGCATGCGGTCTACTCGATTTCAGACCCGCGTGCCGATATTTTCAAAGCTTTTGTCAAACAACTGGCGCATGAAAAAGGACATGATGCGGAATACGCCCTTTACGAGAAAGTAGAGCACATGGCTCCGGAGATTATCGGAGAGAAGCGCCATATATACAAAGGTGTTAATGCCAATGTTGACTTTTACAGCGGCCTGGTGTACAGCATGCTGGATATTCCTTCTTCATTGTATACGCCGATCTTTGCGGCGGCGCGTATCGTCGGCTGGAGCGCACACAGGATGGAAGAACTTCAGAATGTGGATAAGATCATACGTCCGGCATATAAGCCTCTCGCACCGTATCGCGAATACGTAAATTTAGATGACAGGTAGTGAGTAACATGAGAGATGAGTTTTATTTCCCATCAAAAGATGGCAACACAGAGATCCATACGATCGAATGGAAACCAGAGAAAGAAGTAAAGGCTGTCCTTCAGATCTGCCATGGAATGGTGGAGTACATCGGAAGATATGATGAGTTTGCGCAGTTCCTCTGCGACAAAGGATATTATGTCGTGGGAAATGATCATCTCGGCCATGGAAAATCCGTACAGGCAAAATCCGAGTATGGATTTTTCAATGAAAAGTATGGAAACGTGTGCGTGCTCGGAGATATTCATACGCTCCGGCAGCGCACGATGAAGAAATACCCTGATGTGCCCTATTTCATGCTGGGGCACAGTATGGGTTCCTCGCTTCTGCGTCAGTATATCCAGATGTACGGAAACGGTCTGGCCGGAGCGGTGCTGATGGGTGCAGTCGCGGATCATAATAAAGCCGCCCTCCTGTTCGGAAAGCGTCTCTGCCGCATGATGGCAGCCGTCCGCGGCTGGCATTACCGCAGCAAGCTGGTAGATAATCTGGCGATAGGCGGATATAACAAAAGGTTTAGGCCTGCTCATACAAGAGCGGACTGGATCACCAGTGATCACGAGCGTCTCGAGGCATATGTGACGGATCCTATGTGTTCATTTATGTTTACAGTGAATGCATATTACAATACGTTTGCAGGCATGATCGGAATGCAGAGGAAAGAAAGCGTGTATATGATTCCCAAGAGTCTGCCTGTTCTGTTTGTATCCGGTTCGGATGACCCGGTAGGGAATTTCGGAAAAGGGATACGGAAGATTTATGAGAAATATAAGAGGGCCGGTATACAGGATGTGACCCTCAGACTCTACACAGGCGACCGCCATGAGATCTTGAATGAGACGGATCGGCAGCAGGTGTATGAGGATCTGCTTATGTGGTTCGAGGAGCATATGCAGTAAAAAGAATAATAAATTAAGTAAACGAAAACCCGCCAGCCTTTCGGCTGACGGGCTTTCGTTGTTTTATTAGTTATCTAAAGGAATGAGAGACTATGCTGTTAAACCATAACTTATCATAATTTACTACAAAGCCCGAAAACACGGGCTTTTTTAAATTCAGTAATATCGTAGCTTGTTATAATTTGTTGCCCAGAAGTGTCCTAAAAGTGTCCGAACGTGTCCTGTGAATCAAGACAGATTATAGAAGTCCGTCAAAGAACTCGGAAATATCGGCATTAAAGATTTTGCTGAGTGCGACAAGCTCGCTGACTTTGATATTCATTCTATTTGTTTCAAGTTTTGCGTAGGTGCTTTTTGAAATTTCAATTTCCCTAAGCTGTAATTGTGCAACAACTTGGTCTTGTGTCATATTCGCTTTACGTCTTAGACGTTGAATGTTGTGACCGATATCCATGTCTGGTCTGATTTTCTGCATACTGATACAACTCCCCGATAATTCGTAATAAAGAAATATATCTTGATTGTATGTAGTATTGCGATTATAATGTTTCGTAATAAAGAAATGTTTCGCCATAACGGATAGGAGAGAGGGACAATGAATTTTGAGAAAATATTTGAAAGAGCAACAATCAGAGGTGTAGCAGACTACTTGCTATTTGGGCTTGGACCAGATGAAGATAATCGGAGCTATGAAGAACGTTTGGACGATTTGTATATAAAATTTGAAAAAGCAGTAAAAAAATACGATAACAGTCCGACCTCTGAATTACTCGATTTATCGAATGAATTATCCAGTGAGACAGCAAGCGTCTATGCAGAGATAGGTCTGCAAGCGGGTATACTGTTGATGAAAGATATGGTAAAGAATATCAGCATACACAAGGAAATACCTATTCCTGATTTTGAAAATGGAAAAGATGAATTTAATGCCAATGCAACATTACTGGAGGGAATGTATAAAGAGCGGGTGGAGAGTGCTTTGGAAGAAGTATTGCAGAAAGACGAACGCTATCAGAAAATAAGCAAAGAAACGAGGAAAAAGATTGAGGAAATAGAAAAACTTGGACTTGGAAAAGAGGAATGGCTGATTATTGACAGAGCATTGTCGGCGACAAATGAAAGGTGTGCGGAGTATGGGAGAGTGTCATATAGACAAGGCTTTTTGGATGCCGTGAGATTGTTAAGGAAATAGAGTGATTTTCAGCTACAAAAGTGCTAAAATAAAGTCGATAACGATTTCAGAAATTAGGATTTATGGAAGGGTAGGCGGCATGAAAAATGAAATTTAAAGATTTCGTAAACAGTAGGAAGTTTTCATGGACTATTGTTGGATTTGGCATTATATTGAGTCTGGTAGTTTTTTGGTTCTTACCATTAAAAATACCAATGCATTTTAATGCTAGTGGAATAGCAGATGATTATTCGAGCAAAATTCAGATTTTCCTTTTTCCTTTAATTCAGTTAATTATCATGTTTCTTACTGGAAGGGAAAAGATTAAATATTGTCTTACACATTCAAGAACTTTTTTAAATGATTTCCAGTATAATTGGATTGTAAGTGGTCTATGCTTTTTTATATTTCTGGTAGAAATTAGAATAATTTATATTGCATTATCATAATTGATAAATCATCATACTCCAATTTTTCAGATTGTCTATTTTCTGGAAAATCTTAGTGAGGTAAAGGAACAAGGCGAAGCCGAGACGCCGTAGGGCAGTCCTTTACGGAACGGACACAGTTAATACAACCATGATACAGATGGGGACTTGAAAGGTCACAGCCTTGCAAGTCCTCTTGTTAATGTAAAGATTAAATTATAGATTAGGCAGTTCATAGGAACTGCTTTTTTTGTACCTATTTATGGTAAATCGGTATGTTGTGTATTAGATGGTTAGGAGATATTGGCGTTAAAGTACGGAGAATTAGTATTTAATATCTGGTTCATTTAGTGTTCGTGGTATTTATTTTGAAAATACTGGATTCGACATATTCTTTCCAGTTCGCAAACAAAATTGCGTGCTGGAAAGGAGTACGGAAATGTACAGCATATTTAAAATTTACAGATCTGTTAGAGAAGAAATTAAAAATAATCAGAAGAGAGGAGGGAATGTAGATGTTTTGATACAGATTGAAAAAGAACTAAAAGATTGCATTGATGATTTTGTAGAATTTTTAGAACAAAAAGAACTTCTTGAAGAAGATCGAAAAATACTAAAGATATTTATGGAAAAATATTACTTTGATGGGAGAACAGAGGCTTCTATTATTACTAAAGAGTTGGATGGAATTAATTTAGAATCATCATCAGTCAGAAAAAGATTCGCTACCTTTTGTAGTAATTATGATAAAGAACGGAATGCATAATTACTTATTCTATTAAAAATGGAAGATTTTGCAAATATCAGAGAATAGCAGAGAGCAGTAACTTTCCGAAACGGAAAGTTTAAATAGGATAAAATGAAAAATAGGAGCGGGGAACAAGAAAGATGTAACTTTGCTCCAAATAATGAAAGGAGGCCAAATAGGTGAAGAAAAAGATTGTAGATTTGATGAAAGCGGAATTTGTCAAGAATATTAGTTCCGCAGAATTGGAATTGATAGGAGGTGATTTGCAGGAAAACCGCAAGCGCGATGCTGAGGGGAAGGAAACAGGAGATGTCGAACGTTTTGTACGTATCGAAGTTGAAGTTAGAAAAGGGAATGGAAGTTTATCTCGACTTCAAATTTCGGTCAAAATTCCGAATGGGGAACTTAAGTTTAAGGAGGAGGATCTAGAAAAAACGGAGTATTTGGTATTCTTTGATGAACTTGAAATTTCTTTTATTGATGCAAAAGGAAATGCATATTTTCGAGCAAAAGATTACTATGTCGAGGAGGTGATTAACGATGGTATTTAGTACATTGCCAATGAACATTGATGCAGAGTGTTGCATCGCTGAACTGGGAGCTCACAGGATTTGTGAAGACGTTAATGGTGAGCCGGAGATCGGAATAGATGGAAGTTGCATTAAATTATCCGCAAAGGCTATTAAATCGCAGTATGCGAATCTATCAAACAAGGAAATTTCCTATATTATGGAGGGGAAAATCCGAGAATTTTTGGTGCACATTTATGGAAGCCAATTTTATCAGATTTCTGCAAACTGCTACATCTGTAATAAAACAGGCAAGGTTAGTTTTGAAATTTATATAGACATTCTGTAAGGGGGCGCTATATGTTTAGTTTTGTTTTGGGGATATGTTTGGGGTATATATTCTCGATAGTCGTGTCGGCTTTAGGTACAGATCAAGTAAAGAGACAGATTATATCATTGCTTGAAAGAGCGACAGGCGAAAATTATGTTGATCTAAATTTTGCTTTGAATGATGCAGAGGCGCTTCACTTTGAAAAAAATCTTACTGGTTTTGTAACGTCTATTTCTATTGACAATTATGAGATTGACCCAAAGGGGTGGGTTTATATTCGTTATGCAATTAGTGGGATGAAAATAGCGGAAGAAGATAGAAAGGTGTTAAAACGTTCGATATGTTTAGAATTACACAATTATCTTCTTGAAAATCATGGGGTTGACACTCGTACTTTTTACATATCAACTTTGACAGATGATATCATTATTTTAAAAATAGCGGCGTCTCCTATGGCGCAACGGGAATTTCACAATTTAAAATTTTCGGAAAAGCTAGAATATACAGATGAAATGATTGAAGAATGATTTTGGAGGCTGGATTTTAATAACAGGATCAAGGAACCGTGTCAAGGGCGCAAAGCGGATTTTCGGAGAAAATCGAACCCTTGACGCGGAGCTTTGATTCTGTAAAATCGACATTCCTACAAATTAAAGAGCTTATATGAAAGTAGCATATCAAAAAAATGTTTGGGATAAATACCATGAAAAACTCGCTGTCAGGATAGATCCGTTGAAGAACCCGAGTTTTTTAATAAGCGGTTCGTCGGGGAGTGGCAAAAGCTACGCTGTGAAATGGATGATGCGGAATCTTTTGGCTGAACAAAAGCTTGATTTGTATTTTTGCAACTATAAAGATTCTTGTGATTTTGAATTTTTGAAATCTTATGAGAAATATTATACAGGCAGAGACTGTGAAGAAGGCTTCCTAAAGTTTTATAGCCGTTTTCTAGAGATTCAACAAGAAGAGAAAGAAAACATTTCTCACATGACGATATTAATTTTTGATGAGTTTCCAGCTTTTATACTACGGGCGCAGAATGAAGATAAAAAGCTGGCTGATAAGTATTTGCGGATGATGGCAGATGTTTTAATGTTTTTCCGTTCTTATAAAGGAGGATGTTGGGTAATATGTCAGCGCGCGGACTCGGGGTATTTCGCTTCAGGTAGTCGTGAAAATTTCCATAATAGATTACTCCTGACTCGAGGACGACCATCAAGAGAAAGTTTACAGATGCTAGGTTTCTCAAAAGAGGATTTGGCTGATGAAGAATATAAAGTTGGAGAAGGAATTTGCTATGTAGACGGACAGGGACTTTTTCAAATAAAATATCCCGTTTATGATGAAGCAAAAATTAACGAGCAGATACTAAAATATTTAGAGTGTTCGCCGACAGGAAAGGCGTGAGCCGATCTGGTCGGTGGACACGATCTTTTACTTGATATATACACTTATTATACGAGAAATGATGGAAAATTAATATTTATGAGGTATAACAAAAAAGTTGTAGAATGGAAACACAAGCAGGATATAAAGTTGTATAAATGGGAAATTGGCTCAGATGTAGTTGAGGATGAAACATTAGAACAAATTAGCAGGAGTTCAAAATCTCGGACATCCTATAATGATATGACTGCCAAAGCAAAGGAGATAAGCAATCGGCGACGCAAAAGCTACTATAAAAATAGAATATTTTTTCTTGCAGATCTGGCTATTCATAATGAGTTAAATACATTTATTACATTGACCTTTAAAGAGCCGATAATGGATTATCTTGAGGCAAGACATGAGTGGGATTTGTTTATCAAACGTCTGAAATATCGGGTAGGAAAAGACCTGAAATATATCGCGGTACATGAATTGCAGAAAAAACGAGGTGGTGTTTATCATTTCCATGTTTTAACGAATCTGGGATTTTTCCCACATAATGAATTAGAAAAAATATGGGGAAAGGGTTTTGTATATATAGAATCTTTAAACAGAGATTTGAATACAGATAAAATTCGGCAGATAATGTACAGTTTTAAATATATTTGTAAAGAGGTAATAGACGAAAACACAGGTGAAAGAAATACCGCTAGAAAAATATATACATCACGCAATCTGGTTAAACCGATTGTAAGAAAAGAATATAGCACTGAAAATATGGAAGATATTATTTTCAAAAGCATGGAGCACGTTATTTCTACAAATACATATGAAATAAGGGATTCACACAATAGAAAACTAAATGAAGTGGACTGCATAAAGATAGCAAAAGATTTTTAAAAGATAGTGCCGGATACTATAATTTCGAAAGTGTTATATAAATTATGTGGTAAATAGAAAGGTGGAAGATTTTATGGATAAAATAGCTTTAACAGTATACGAAGCGTCCGAATATACAGGAATCGGTAGGACAAATTTAAGGCAACTGATTGCATGGGGGAAAATTCCTTCTATACGGATCGGCAGGAAAATCCTGATCAGAAGAGAGGTTTTAGACGAGTTCATACGTCTGAATGAGGGAAATAATCTGATGAATAAGTATGAGATAATTGCTGTATAGTACGCGGGAACATGATATAATACGAGTAGGTTTAAAGCATAGTCCTTGCGGAAGAAAGGAGCGTAAAATGGGCAAGGACTTACAAGGAAAACAGTTGCCAAAGGGAATTGATCAAAGACCGAACGGAACATATCGGGCGCGCTTTAAATATAAAAACGAAAGATATTCTCTTGAAAATGCAAATTTGAAAGAACTGATCGAGCAGATGAACGATCTGAAATACGAGGTCAAACATGGAATCAAAGGAAAAGGCGATAATCTTATATTAGACGCTTGGTTTGATATCTGGTTGAATACACACAAGAAAAAGTCGATCAAAGAGAGCACGCGATCACGGTATGATTACTGTTATAAAAAATATATACAGAAAGAGCACGGAAAAAGAAAACTTGCAGATTTTAATCCGATTCTGTTAGAGCGACTGTTTCAGAATATGGCAGAAAATGATTACAGCACGAAGACAATCCGTGATATTTATAATATCCTCGGGGCTGTATTCAAATATGCTGTACATAACCGCCTTATTACATTCAATCCATGTGACGGAGTGGAACTACCCAAAACAAAGAAAAAGCCGATTCGTGTTTTGTCGTTAAATGAACAGAGGGATGTACTGAGATACGCTGAGGGCAGATTTTACGAAAATCTGATCGTGACTGCATTGGGGACAGGAATGCGTGCAGGGGAGATTTTAGGCTTATCAGAAGATGATTTGAATTTTAGAAAACGAGAAATTACAATCAACAAAACTCTGGTATATATCAAAGACCTGTCAACTGGGAAATATGTTTTTAAGTACCAGACTCCCAAGACGGAAAGTGGAGAACGAGTGATCCCCATGCAAGAAAGCGTATATAAAGCATTGAAACGTCAGCGCATTCAGAAAAGGGAAATCCAGCTTTCTTCTGACAAATGGGAGCCGTTAAAGGAATTTGAAAATCTTGTATTTGTTACTAAAAATGGAAAACCAGTTTCACAACATTCGTTCCAGTCAGCTCTTGATTGGATCGTAAAGGCGATCAATAAAGACCGGAAAAAACAGGCGGAAAAAGACGGAACGGATTTTATATCCATGGAGCATATCTATCCCCACGTTCTCAGACATACATTTGCTACAAGATGTTTTGAAGCAGGGATAGCCCCCAAGACAGTCCAGAAGTATCTCGGTCATTCTTCCGTTGCGATTACGTTAGACATTTATACTCATGTCACGAAAGACAAAGCGAAAGAAGAGATGAATAAACTGGAAGAACTCTATAAAAAGATCGTATAGCAACTCTATAAACAACTATCTACCACCGTAATATTTCCAAAGATAACAAAAGTGTCCGAAAGGTGTCCGAGATGGTGAAAGCGGAGAAATGGGAACGGCGAAAACCCGCTAACCACAAGGGCTAACGGGTTCCGTGTTGTTATAGTTATCTAAAGGAATGAGAGTAAAGTGCGGCACCTTTCGGCGCCTAAACTTTATGAGGGGGGAAAGATAGTTGTTTATCAACTATCTGACTATAGTATAAAAGGAAATTGTGACAAAAATATGAGTGAATCATAAAAGAAGATGGAAAATTCTAAACTAAAAATAAAAAATGTATTAACAGGAGTCCTTTACGGTATAAATATAGATTAAAACTTATTTTTTCCATTTTCCTGTGGAAAAAGTGTAGTTGATAAGAAACTGCGAAAAGCTGTACATTATCACTAGAAAAAGGTCGGAAAAATAAAAAAAGATGCATCAGAATGACCAATGATAATGATTAAGTTATGGAAAGCAGGGAATGAAATGGAAAAAAAGTTGACGATCAGAGAAAGTTTTCGTCTGGGAAAAGGATGGCACCTGATGATTTTCGCCATTCTGGCGATGCTTGTTACGAATGCCGGTGTAAATGACGGATTGAATGTAGCTCTTCCGGAGATTGCCAAGGGAGCCGGACTGGATTATGAGTTGTGTCTTAGTATGGGAACGGTGGCCGGATTTGTAGGTGTCGCAATGATGCTTGTCATCGCAAAAATCCGGGATCGTTTCGGGGGAAGAAAAGTAAGCGCAGCGCTTTTTATCATCTTTGGACTTACGTTTTATTTTCTTTTTTTACGCGCTGAAAATATTGTAATGTATGCGCTGTCTCAGTGTATCATGGTAAGCTGCGGACAGGGATGCTTCTATCTCTGTACAGGGCCTATGCAGTCTACCTGGTTCCCGAAGAAACGAGGAGTTGTCAACGGAATCAGTACAATTGGAGCTAATATAGGAACAGCCATACTTGCACCTGTTATGACAGTGCTGCTGACAATGGCTGAGTACAAGACAAGTCTTTCCGTATTTGCGGTAGCGGCGATCGTGCTTGGAATCTACGCATACATAACACTCAGGGATGATCCGATGGATGCGGGCATGTATCCGGACAATGTGACAAAAGAAGAGTATGAAAGGGATTATAAGAATCTGGCGGAGCAGAATGAGTATGTCAGCGACTGGACGATCCCGAAGATGCTCAAATGTAAAGAGGTATGGCTTACAGCTATTGTTCCGGGATTTATCACCCTGGGACTCCTGGGAATCATCACACAGTTTGTACAGAGAAATACTTCTCTTGGCATGTCAAACACAGCGGCTATCTCAGCTATGACGATCGCAGGACTTGTAGGAATCATCGGAAGCTATGCCATCGGATATATTGACACAAAACTGGGAACAAAGAAAGCATGTATGATCTACTGCGGAATCTTTGCTCTTGGAATCCTGTTTAATCTTCTGGCTGAGTTCTGGTTCCCGCTTGTATATGTTTCGATCTTCATTGTAGGATTTTCACTTGGCGGAAGTACGAACATGTCGCTGTCTTTCCCGGCTTCAGTGTTCGGCGTACTGGACTATCCGAAAGTAAACGGCGTTATCTTCCCGATCAACTATTGTATCGGATGTCTGAACTTTGCCGTAAACGCTGTCGTCATGAAAGTGACAGGAAGCCTGACAGGAGCATATGTCGTATATCTGTGCCTGTTCCTTGTAAATATTCTGATCGTATCCAGAACAGAAGAAGGAAAATGGGATAAACTGAAACATCCTGAATTAATGAATCAGTCAGGCAAATAAATCAGACAGAAAAGAAAATAAAGAAAACAGAGAAAAAGCGCGTCCGCCGGGCGCGCTTTTTTCGTGCAGTATTATGAGAGTTTGAGAAACTTCATCAGTTCTTCTTTTGTTTTCATAAAACGGCAATCATTCGGATTATATCCGGAATAATACAGATCGTTGATCAGGCGGAAGATGACGGTGGTATCTTCCGGGCGTACCGCAGCCATTATGACAGTACGTATCTTATAGGAATTCCATTTGATCCTGTGGTCCAGCGTTGCGATGGACAGGCAGGTACGGCTGCTGGGAGTCAGCGTATACATCAGCACAATGCTGGGCTGAAATGTAAAGGTGAGTATGGACTCTCTTTGCAGCAGCGAAGTCAGGTAACTGTCAGACACATAACCCCGGCTTATGAAATCCTGCGCCAGCATCTCCATGACGGATATGGGAGTTTCCGTCTGTATCTTTTCATGCCAGAATGCCGACAGGAAGAGCTCTTTTACTGACGGGAGAGACTGATCGTACAGTTTGTCAATCTGTCTTTTGATAATATATTTTTCCAGCTTCTCCTGATCCGCATTGGAAAACGTAGGCGAGATCAGTATGGTGTCGCAGTGAGGATCGTCTGTGATCTCCTTATTTGCGGTGGTGATCACCAGATCTATCTGGGAAAAATCATAGCTGTCCTTGATGTATACGGGCAGAAGAGCGGTCAGGTCTATATAATCCCTGAACTTATTTAGTATATGGTGCTTCAGATTCCATGATGCGCTCAGATTGAGATGACAGAGGATGACGGTCCGAAGTTTGCCGTCTGTCCTGCGCTTATAGGCCATTGCACCGGAGATACAGAAAGCCAGATAGAGCAGTTCCGTATAGTCCAGATAACTCCCGTAGAAATCCAGAGACAGAGGCTGGAATGAAAAAGCGATCTCAAGTTCTATGAGAAGTTCAGCGCGGACGGAATCAGCCTGGATCTGCGCGTTGTTAAAAAAGTGCACCGGCAGGGAGAGATATCTCAGATACTGAAGAAGTGTGATATAGAAGTCTTCGTTCCCTGAGAAATCAATCCCGTAAATCTTATTGATATTGGCGATGTAGGTATCGGCAAGCTGTATGATCTCTTTCTGGAAAACTTCGGATATTGCGCTTAGGTTCAGCTTGTCGGCGTCAAGCATCCGGCTGCAGGAAATATGAGTATATACTTCTTCTCTCTCAATATTGGAGAAGACACAGCTTAGTTTCCCTTCCAGAGAGTCCAGAAGATCATCGGCCGCCTGAACGGATACCGGATCGCGTAAGACAGTGTCAGAAGGCTCTGTCAGCTCATGTCCGGAGCTGATCCGATAGTACATGATGGCGATAATGAGGTTGAGCGTTACCATATTGATATCTTCCAGCATGATATCGTACTGGCCCATATAATAGTTGGCTTCGCTCATGATCAGGTTGACTACTCTTTCATCCAGATACTGGTACCGGTAGTATGCGTTGCCCCGGGCGTTATAATTCCAGTCCTGCGCAAAGAGACGGTTCAGGATCCGTCTCCGTTTCCGTTCATCTTTTTCAAAAAATATAGTGTTTTTATTCCGATAAAATTTAATATGCGGCGCGGGAAGGATATAAATCTTCCGGAGGTGCTGTATGTCGTGCTCCAGCGTAGTTCTGCTGATAAACATCTCGTCTTCCAGATCATACAGATTGATGGGCTGGTCCGACAGACAGAGCCGGAAAGCTATGTGCCTGGACCTTTCGTCTCTGGAGAGGAAAGAGCTGTTTGTCTGGCTTAGTTTTTTTAGTTCTTTCTCATCCTCTGCGCGGAGAAGATATCCGGAGCTGCGTTTGGAATAGATATGTATTCCCTTTTCGGCCAGCATCTCGTTTATCTCAGTCACATCTGTGCGGACTGTGCGGGAAGAGACTGAAAGATAAGCGGCCAGCGCCTGGCCGGTTACGTAATCACTCTGGTGCTGCAGATAATGAAGCAGCTTTCTCTGACGCAGTGTCAATGTTAAGTCGTCCATATGATTTCCTCCTTCGACAGGAACTGATAAATATAATAAGTAGACAGGCGTGGAAAGTCAATATTTGATGGCAAAACTGATATTTCCGCTTTAAAGCGGAAAAAAGCTGTTTGAGCATTATAACACTCTATACTACAATCGTCTTAGAAATTGAAGGAGGTACTTATCATGAAATATGAAAAAATCAGAAAACAGGTATTAGAGGCGATTCTGGATGCTGTAGATCAGGGGCTGATCCACGGAACATCAGGAAATATCGCGTTAAGAGATGATGAAGACGATGTAGTAGCAATTACTCCGAGCGGAATTCCGTACAAGGGAATGACAGCAGAGGATATCGCCATTGTTGATCTCAACGGAAAATGGCTGGACGGAAGATATAAACCATCTTCAGAGGTTCCGATGCACACAGCTGTTATGAGAGCAAGACCGGACGTAAAAGCTACAGTACATACTCACGCAATGTACGCAACGATCATGGCAATGGGAGATAACCCGGAATTAAAACCGATCACACCTCCGCAGTGCGAATTCGTTCCGGTTGGTATCGTACCGTTCACAATGCCGGGAAGCGATGAAGTTGCTGACAAAGTAGTAGAGGCACTGGGAAAAGACGGACGTTCCGTACTGATCAAAAATCACGGAATGTTCTGCTGCGGCAAGAACATGAAAGCTGCAATGGCTGCTACTGAGTATACAGAAGAGATGGCTGTTACAACGATGTACGCTAAACTTCTTGGAACATACGAGCCGATGCCGGAAGAGGGCGTAAGAAAGATGAAAGAGCTTATCGCAGCGGATCAGGCAGTTTAATATATATCTAAAAGGAGCATGAAAAATGGCAAGTGAATTTTTTGTAAAAAGTAATGTGGTGTTCGGAAAAGACGCCGTAAAGAAGCTGCCGGACATCATCAATGAATATGAAGCGAAAAATGTAATGGTCGTATACGATGCAGGCGTTAAAATGGCGGGCATCGCAGAAAAAGTTTTAAAAGAGATCGCAAAGACAGACGTTAAGGTAACGACATTCGACGGAGTTATTCCAAATCCTACAAACGAAGTGGTAGAAGAAGCGGCGAAGATCGCCCAGGAAGCAAAGATCGATGTGTTCGTAGCGGTCGGCGGCGGAAGCAGCATCGATCTTACGAAAGCAGTCAACATCCTGATGACGAATCCCGGACCGATCGGACAGTACGGCGGAATGAACCTGGTGAAAAAACCGGTGCTGCCTCTGATCGCGATCCCGACGACAGCAGGAACATCCAGCGAGATCACAAACGTTGTCGCTCTTACGGATACAAAGGCTGTCTGCAAATACGTTATCATCGACAACAAGATCGTAGCAGATCATGTGATCGCCGATCCTGAATTTACAAGGACGATGCCGCCTTCAGTAACTGCGGCAACCGGAATGGACGCCATCACACATGCAGTTGAGAGCTATATCTCCAATATGGCTACTCCGCTTACAGAGTATCATTCGATCAAGGGCCTTCAGATCTTCTATGAGAATCTTCCGAAGGCAGTTAAGAACGGGGATGACATGGAAGCAAGAGAGAACATGATGCTGGGATGTATCATCGCAGGATTCGGATTCTCGAACGCCAACCTGGGACTTGTACACGGAATCGCACATACGTTGAGCGCACATTTCCATCTTGCACACGGCATGGCAAACGCTACAGTCCTTCCGTATGTTATGGAATATAACGCTGACAGCTGCCCGGAGAAAATGGTGGATCTTGCAAAAGCGATCAACCTTCCGGTATCCGGAGATATTGAAAAAGATAAGTATCTGTTGTCAGAAGAACTGCTCAAACTGACGAAATCTCTCGGCATTAAGACTCTTTCCGAGCAGGGAATTGAAGAGAAAGATCTGGATATGCTCGCAGACGACGTGCTCAAAGAGCCTGTACTTGGATTCAATCCGAAACAGGGCATCACAAAAGAAGATGTGCTGGCTATCCTTCACAAAGCACTGTAATAAGCGGGGAAATTTGAGAGGTAACAAGTATGGAACATAAATGCAGATATGGTGAAAAATTTCCGCATCTCTTTTCACCGATGAGAATCGGAAATATAAAGATGAGAAACAGGATTATCTTCGCGCCTACAAGCCCGAGTATGATCGATCTGAACGGGCATTTTACGCCGGAGATGATCGCCTACCTGGAGGAAAAGGCGAAAGGCGGAGCAGGAGTTGTAACGTATGGAGAAGCAATCGTTCACTCCGCTACAGGAAAGTCACATAATAAACAGCTTCAGCTGGATGCGTTCGGTGTGCGTCAGGGTATGACCGAGGCAGCGAGAGCTATCCATAATGCAGGATCTTATGCCAACATACAGCTTTCCCACGGCGGTATGTACGGCGGTCTTGCAAGTGTGGGGGGAGATGTTGACACATGCAGGACAGCTTACGGGCCGAGCGACATGACGATGCCCGCAGGTGAAGTGAAGGCAATGCCGAGAGAGCTGGTCTATGAGATCATCGAATCATACGGGGCAGCGGCAAAGCTCTGTAAAGAGACAGGCTTTGATATGGTTCAGGTTCATGCAGCTCACGGCTGGCTGTTCTCTCAGTTCCTGTCACCTGTCTGGAACAAGAGGACAGATGAGTTCGGCGGATCCCTTGAGAACCGTGCCAGATTCTTCCTTCTCGCCCTGGATGCGGTGAGAAAGGCAGTAGGTCCGCAGTTCCCGATCGAGGCAAGAATATCGGGAGACGATTTTACAGATATCGGTCTTGACCTGAACGAATGCATCAAGGTTGCGGAAATGATCGACGACAAAGTAGATCTGATCAATGTATCCTGCGGAAACCATGAGGATCCGGCTATGTTCTGCCGGACACATCCGTCGGCATTCTATCCGCGGGGCGTCAATGTTTATCTTGCGGCCGAGATCAAGAAGCATGTGAAGACTCCGGTTGCCTGCGTAGGATCTTTAAATGATCCGGCGCAGATGGAAGAGATCATCGCTTCCGGACAGGCTGACGCTGTAGAAATCGGAAGAGCGTCTCTCGCAGATCCTTACCTTCCTCTTAAAGCGGCCTTTGGCGACGATGAAGATATTACACCGTGTCTGCGCTGCTATGAATGCTTTGGCGCTACAGGCGAACTCGAAATGGTGAAATGCGCAGTGAACCCGGTTATGGGTGAACAGCTCTGCGCTGAACGGTTCCATCACGAGCCGGAAAGAAAGAAGAAAGTTCTCGTTGTAGGCGGAGGCCCGGCAGGAATGGAAGCAGCCATTACTGCGGCAGGAAGAGGCCATAACGTAACGCTTGTCGAGAAAGACGACAAGCTTGGCGGAAATCTCCATCCGGCAGGAGCAGCTTATTTCAAAGAGGATATCATAAAGCTGATAAAGGTTCTGGAGAGAAGAGTAAGAAGAGCCGGCGTCAACGTGATCCTGAACACAGAAGTCACACCGGATTATGTAAAAGAATTTGATCCGGACGCGCTGTTCGTAGCGATCGGTTCCACAGAACTGAGACCGCCGATCAAAGGGCTGGATTCCGATAAGGTCGTTATGGCGATCGACGCCGAACTCCATCCGGAAAAGCTGGGCCAGAAAGTAGTGATCATGGGCGGCGGCCTTGTAGGCGCCGAAGGAGCCGTAGGTTTCCATCACGATGGAAAAGACTGTACGATCGTCGAGATGAAACCGGAGATAGCAGAAGAAGTAAACTCTTTCTACAGAGGCGGGCTGATGCCTGAAGTAGAAAAATCAGCAAAATGCTATGTTAATACGACTGTCAGGGAAATCACACCCGAAGGAGT
>DWYB01000080.1 GCA_019118885.1 Candidatus Mediterraneibacter surreyensis
TCCGGGCGGTGGATGGTCGTGCCGGAAATCCCGTTATCTGAGTAGATGGCAACCAGCTCCCAGTCCGGGTGCGCCGCAATATAATTCTGGTAGTATTCCGTCTGGGCTTCCAGTGAGTGGAAGGCGGCATCTTTATCGGAAGAAACCCGGGCATAGGCTGCCACGCGGGTGACCTTAGGCTTCTTCGGACTAGCCGGTATTTCTTCAATACGCATAATCTCTACCTCCTGCCACCATTCATCACTCTCTTGCCCGGAGAAGTCAAGTCCTGATTTCCGTAACTTTCCGGTTTTCCCGGTACCATTTGGTGCGGCAGTAATCTGAGCAAAACAGTGCTCCCCGCCGCTTTGTTTCCGGCAACGGTTTATGGCAATAGCGGCAGAGCGGGGCATTCTGCTTTTCTGCCTTAGTCTTCCGCGCCCCACTGGCCGCAAACCCTTTGCGCTGGCAGATGGATTTTACAGTATTGGGGGATAGTCCTAACTCCCGGCCAATAAAGCTGTAAGGGTAATTTTCTTTCCGCAGTGCGGCAATTTGTTCTAGTTGCTGTTCTGTCATGGTTCTCCTCATATTTATAGTGCTCCTTTCTTTTATCAAGGCATCCAGAAAAGACCGCCTCTTAAAGCCATCCCGGCGCGCTGGTTAGGGGTGGACTCCCTGGAAACAGGGAGAGAGCCGTTTCCCAAAAAACTTACGATCGGCGCAGTTTGCGGACGCTTCCTGCTTATGTTCTCTTCCCGATACGTCAGGCGGTCGGTCATAGGCTTCTTGCTGCTTATCGCTCTTTTCTTTCTGCCGATGGGTGCATTTATAAACCTGGTAGTTCCGCTGCTTATGCTGATATTGCTATTTTGTGCCATATGTGCACACTCCTTTCTGTAATTAACCTGCCCTGATTAAAGCACATTTTACAGATATGGCAAGGGCTTTTTGGGGCTATATTTGGGGCGACCGGACGCTTAAGCGCAAAAAGTAACAGGGATGGAAAATATGACATTTTGCAGGCGAGTGGGATGGAATAAACTTGAAATATTTTATTTTATGCTCGAATAACGGTTTGGGGGAATATTTGTCTCCTTACTAGATATAAGACAGAATGGAAGATTTTGAGTCTGGATTTGTTGGATATTTTCTCCAACTTCATAAAAAGAAAGGACACACCCGTAGGTGCGTCAGCGCAACAATATATCCCTTTGTCGTTATCGCCTAGCCACCAACAACTATCCAGCAGCCACGCAACGGACAGAGAATCCGAAGTAGCGGAAGTTGAAGTCCGTAATGATGCCGCCCGAGTAGAAGAGCAAGACGTAACCGCTGTTAGAACCGTAAGGAGTAGATGACCAATAGAAGCCGTACGACCCTGCATCGTACAGCGAACTATTGCTGAGGTAGCTGCCGCGCAGAAGGTAGTGATTAAGTAAAATGATCACAATTATATAAAAGGTGCAAACCCTGCTGTCCGTATCACCCACAATGAAATTTGGCGCAAATATGTCATAATATGATATACTTTAGAAAGTGGCGTTAGTGATATCCATAGACGACGTCATAACACAGATAAGAAGATTCAAATTTTTCCATCAGGAGAGGTTTGAATCTTTTTTTGTCTGATTTTCCGGATCGATAAGGAAAATGCGCGTATTTACAGTGATTCCCAGTATTGCATACTTGTATACAATACTGGGAATTTTTAACTTGCATCTTGTGGAAGATAGTGTTAAGCTAATCATGTATCAGTATCTATATTCATAAATAGTTAATAAGGTGTAAGGAGGGAAGTATACATACGATGAAGAAAAACAAATTACTGATATGTGCGCTTTTCATGTCGATGATTCTGACTGTTATGCCGGGCATGAAAAGCTATGCGGCAGAAGAAACGGGGGAGAACGCCGCTGCATCAGAACTACAGGATGAGAACAGTCAGCGCCTTGATTCGGTCACCGCGATGGATGAAGACGGAAGCATCTACGAGGTAGGCGAGTCAGACGGTACGGTAGACGAAGGAACAGCCGGGGACAGCAGTGAAGAAGACAGCGGGATCGCACTGTTTTCCGCACGATCAGCACGGGCTGTCAGCACAAAAGTTGTAAACTTCAATACCAAGGGAAATGCTACTACAGACTTTACTTACAGCGGCGGCGGCGGATACACGAACGGCAATTACGGAGCCGATGCGGCTTATCTGGGAACGGATGGCAGCGGAAATATCAAGTTTATGCTGGCCGGTGTGACGGGAACAGTTGCTGCATCGGAAGTAGAACTGGTAGATTACAGCGCCGTGGCGGATAACGTAAGTTATTATACGGTGTCAGGTGGAAAACTTATCCACTATATCTCGTATAATCTGAACAGCAGTCCGACGTCTTCGATCAATAACGGACCAGCTCCGTCTTATCTGAGCGAAGGAACAAAGTATTACAGCTATGACGGTCACTATTTCTATACAGATTATGAGACTATGACAGCGGATTATCAGAGAGGGGCAAACGGTTCATCGGCTGTGAACCCGGGAAATCCATTCAGTAATTATTTCCAGTTCCGGGATATGAACAGCTCAACGAACTATACCGGATCAGAACTGGACAACATTCTGAAATCGAAGATATCTTCTTCCAGTTCCAAACTTTTAGGAACCGGGAAGCTCTTCGTAAAATATCAGAATGAATACAGCGTTAACGCGCTTCTTTCCCTGGGAATCGCGGTGAATGAAAGCGCCTGGGGGACAAGTTCTATCTGCATGAACAAGAACAATCTGTTCGGGCTGAATGCGGTTGATACATCGCCGGGGCAAAGTGCAAATTATTTTGCCAGTGTAGAAGATTGTATACGTGAATTCATGTATGAATGGATGGCGGATGGATACTTAAGTTCAAGCGACTGGAGAAATCACGGTGAGTATCTGGGCAACAAAGCAGCGGGAATTAATGTAAGCTATGCGTCAGACCCTTATTGGGGCGAGAAGGCGGCTGCGATTGCATGGGAGCTGGACGAGGCTGGCGGAAGCTGTGATTATCTTGGCATAAGCTCAGGAAACACCGACGACAGTTCCAATGACAATGCGGAGGTACCGGAAACGGATAACACACCGCCTGCAGATACAGGATCATCCGATGCTCAGGAGCCGTCCGATACAGATGATACATCCGACAATACATCCGACACACAGGAACCATCTGATACGGATGACGCATCAGACGATACAGCCAATACTCAGGAGCCGTCTGATACAGGTGACAAGAACGACGCTTCCGGTACGGACGAAACGCCTGAAACGGAACAGCCGTCTGATACAAATGCGTCCGGTTCAGACAACGGATTCGATACACAGAAACCGTCTGAAGACGTGAACGATGCATCGGATAATTCGTCTGATACACAGAAGCCGTCTGACACAGACAATGGAACTGATACACAGAAACCGTCTGACACGGACAATGGAACTGATATAGAGAAACCGAGTGATACAGAGCAGCCCTCTGCCGGCAGTGAGACGTCAGATGCGGCTGAAGTGACAGATGAGGAGAAGCCGTCCGTAACAACTGATACTGCAGATGACAGTAAGTCAGAAACAACTGACACAGATAATTCTTCACAAAATCAGTCTTCAAATCAGTCTTCGGCTGGCAACGGTTCATCAAACGCTGTAAAGGAAGAACAGTCGTCTGGTAACGGCAAGGAACAGACGGTGCAGAATACCGGAACCACACAAAATACCGTAAATACGCAGAAAGCCGGAAATAATGATTCCAAGGTCAAGATTAATACAGACTACGGAATCAAAGTGAGCGGGGTTGACGGGGAAATGTCTGTACGTGCGATCGAACCGAATACGAATGAGTATGATTCCTATGTATCCGCCGATCCGGTAAAAGGAAAAGAAATCCTTGGTGTGTATGATATTACGGTGTCGGGAACTGTAGACGGCAAGGCACAGCTTACATTCCAGGTCGGCTCCGAATATGACGGCAGAAATGTTATCATTCTTCATTTTAATGAAGACGGAAGTTATGACAAATATACAGGAACAATAGAAAACGGACAGGTAACGGTCAGTGTGGATGGATTCTCCCCGTATCTTATCGCACTGGATGATGGAAGTCCGAACAGCATGGCGCCTCAGACCGGAGATACGGCATCACCGGTTCTGTGGATGTCACTGATGGGGATCTCGGTATCACTGGGAGTTATCGTACTCCTTAAGAGAAGATCCTTTAGATAGATAAAAGCCGCGGCAGGCGGCAAGACAGACATATGAATAGATAAGTGGTACATAGAAAGGCCGGAACTGTAACATGTGACGCAGTTCCGGCCTTTCGCCTTGTTCTGATATGAGTTTTGAGTCATAATTTTTCCAGGTCTGAGAACGTGCGGATACGCGTCTTGGCATCCGGTACGTCTCCAAATCCGTATTCTGCGAAAATAAAAGGAATCCCGGCCATTTTGCAGGCATCGGCGTCTCCCTGGGTATCGCCGACATAGACAGGAGAGTTCAGATTGTTTTTTTTCATCAGCATCCGGATTGTCTCTCCTTTTGCAACCTGCGTCTCCCCGAAACACAGATGATCTTTGATATAGGAACCAAGCCCGGTAGTGCTGAGCAGAACCTCGATATAACCGCACTGGCAGTTGCTTACGATATAGAGCGGATATCTGTCTGAAAGTTTTTTGATCGTATCGGTTACACCGTCATAGAGAATCCCCGGGTGTTTCTGCAGATATCGGTTTTCTTCTTCAAAGCAAAGGTCTAGAAGGTTCATACGTCTTTCGGGAGTTAAGGTAGGAAATAGAGTGTCGGCAATCTCGGTCATGGTTTTTCCGAATACTTTGCTCAGGGTATCCGGATCCACTGCAAGAGACGGGTCTGCATGTTCTCTGATCGCTTTATTCCACGAAGCCGCTACGGATTCCGTGGAATCCCAGAGCGTACCGTCTACATCAAATATGATACTGTCCATTTTCTGTTCTCCTTTAATTGAGTAAGAGTTGGTGCTTATACCTAACCGCTGTGTTTCTCATGATACCACAAAAACAGCCTTTAAAAAAGAAGATTTTTAGTGTATACTTGATTAATGGCTATGGGCAGGCCGCAATTTGGGTATGCCCGAACACGGACGGAGGCGGAGCTGATGAGTGAAAAGATCGTATTGATAGACGGACACAGCATTTTGAACCGGGCATTTTACGGTGTGCCGGATCTGACAAATTCTGAAGGACTGCACACAAATGCGGTTTATGGCTTTTTGAATATCATGTTTAAGATACTGGATGAGGAACAGCCGGAGTATCTGACGGTAACATTTGACGTGCATGCGCCGACTTTCCGGCATAAGATGTACGCCGATTATAAAGGCACGCGTAAACCGATGGCGGAGGAGTTAAGGCAGCAGGTGCCGGTGATCAAGGAAGTGCTCCAGGCAATGAATATCGAGATTATCGAGAAAGAAGGCTTCGAAGCGGATGATCTGCTGGGCACGATCTCCCGTATGTGCGAAGAAAAAGGAATGGATGTATCCATCATATCAGGAGACAGGGATACGCTCCAGCTTGCAACGGAACATGTAAAGATACGGATCCCTAAGACAAAACAGGGCAGAACTGAAGTGGAAGATTACAATGCCGCTGAGGTGGAAGAGCATTACGGAGTCACTCCGAAAGAATTTATCGATGTGAAAGCGCTGATGGGAGACGCGTCTGATAACATACCGGGTGTACCGGGGATAGGAGAGAAAACTGCTACAAAGATCATACAGCAGTACAAATCCATTGAAAATGCATACGAGCATGCGGATGAATTAAAACCACCGAGGGCGAGCAAAAATCTGAAAGAATACTGGGAACAGGCGAAGATGAGCAAAGTGCTGGCGACTATCGATATCCATGCGGATATAGATTTTGATCTGGAGAAAGCGCGTCACGGGAATCCTTATACAAGCACGGCCCATGAGTGGTTCCAGAAGCTGCAGTTCAAAAATATGCTCAGCAGGTTTGATGTGGAAACAGTTTCTAATGATGTAGAGGCATCTTTCCGGGAAGTGACGGATCAGCAGGAAATTGAAGACGTATTTGCCCGGGCCGAGCAGGCAGAGCGTGTGGGCGCTGCATTTTCTAAAGATCCGGGAAATGTGCTTCCTCTTTTTGCCCACTCTTCGGGATACGGCAGGATTTCCCTTTCGTGGGGAAAAGACGAGATCGTTTCGATTCCCTGTAATATGGATATGGATTTTGAAAAATTGACGGAACGTCTGTCACGGCTTGCCGGAAAAGTAAAGTGTTTTTCCATGTGCGGCCTTAAAGAGTTTCTCTCCTGGCTGCCTGATGTGGAGATGGGAAGCAGTTTTGATGTGATCGTGGCGGCTTATCTGCTCAATCCTCTGAAGAGTGATTACAATTATGAAGATGTGGCAAGGGAACATCTGGGAATTATGATCGATGAAAAGCTGGATGCCGCTGCAAAATCTTGCTATGAAGCATATACCGCGTACGCGTCTGTTCCTGTCCTCGAGAAAAAGCTGGAAGATGCGGGGATGGACCGCCTTTTTTATGATATTGAAATGCCTCTTGTATTTACCTTATATAATATGGAACAGGCAGGAGTGAAAGTAGAGGCGGAAGCTCTGAAAGCGTACGGAGATCAACTGGGAACAAGGATCGTGGAACTGGAAAAAGAGATTTACGATCTGGCAGGAGAAGAATTCAACATTAATTCTCCCAAGCAGTTAGGCGTAATCCTCTTTGAAAAATTGGGGATGCCTCATGCAAAGAAGACAAAGACGGGGTATTCAACGGCGGCGGACGTACTGGACAAGCTTGCGCCTGACTATCCTGTTGTGGCTAAAATACTGGAGTACAGACAGCTTGCCAAATTAAAATCAACCTATGCAGACGGACTGGCAGGTTTTATCGGTCCGGACGGGCGGATACACGGGAAATTCAATCAGACGGTAACGGCTACCGGAAGACTCAGCAGTACGGAGCCCAACCTTCAGAATATACCGGTTCGTATGGAGCTTGGACGTCTGATCCGCAAAGTTTTTGTACCCAAAGAGGGATGTGTGTTTGTGGATGCGGATTATTCTCAGATCGAGTTGAGAATTCTGGCGCACTGCTCCGGAGATGCGCAGCTTATCCAGGCATACAGGGAAGCCAGGGATATCCACAGAATGACGGCGTCGCAGGTATTCCACACTCCTTTTGACGAGGTGACAGACCTTCAGAGAAGAAACGCCAAGGCAGTGAACTTTGGAATTGTATACGGGATCAGCTCTTTCGGGTTGAGTCAGGATTTGAGTATTACAAGAAAAGAAGCGTCCCAGTATATTGAACATTATTTTGAGACCTATCCGGGGATCAAGAAATTTCTGGATGACTCAGTGGCTCATGCAAAGGAGAAGGGTTATGCGGTGACCTTGTTCGGAAGAAGAAGACCGGTGCCGGAGCTTAAATCCAGTAATTTTATGCAGCGCAGTTTTGGGGAGCGTGTGGCTATGAATGCACCGATTCAGGGAACAGCGGCTGATATTATAAAAATCGCCATGATCGGTGTGGACGAAGAACTCAGAAAGAGAAATATGAAGTCCAGGCTGATTCTGCAGGTACATGACGAGCTTCTGATCGAGGCGGAGAAGGATGAGGTGGATGAAGTAAAAGAGATTTTAAAGGATAAGATGGAACATGCGGCGGATCTCTCGGTTCCTCTGATTGCTGATATGCATACCGGAATGAACTGGTATGAGGCAAAATAGAGAAGAGTTGAAATATACAGACGAAAGGCAGAGACGAAAATGAAAGTCATCGGAATCACAGGAGGAGTGGGATCAGGTAAAAGCAGGGTTCTTGAGTATCTGAAAGAGGCATATGGTGCGGCTGTCTGTCAGATGGATGAGGCTGCGCGTGATCTTCAGAAAAAGGGAACCAGATGTTTTGAACGGATTGTTGAGACGTTCGGAACGGGGATCCTTGATGCAAAAGGAGAATTAAACCGGTCGGTTCTGGGAGGTATTGTATTCGCCGACAGGGACAAGATGGCACAGCTAAACGGGATTGTGCATCCGGAAGTGATCCGGCAGGTGGAACAGGATATACGGAGAAAGACCGAAGAAGGAAGAAAACTCTATGTGGTGGAAGCAGCTCTGCTTCCCGACGTGGGGAGAGAGCTCTGCGACGAGCTGTGGTATATTTATGCGGACGAAAATGTGCGGAGAGAGCGGCTGAAGGCATCCCGCGGATATACAGATGATAAAATCTCTCAGATGATCGCATCCCAGCCGGAGGAGAAGCGGTTTCGCGCATCCTGCGGCGTGGTGATTGACAACAGCGGAGATTTTGAAGATACAAAGAAACAGATAGGAGATAATTTGCAGTTATGAGAATGTGCAGCATTGCCAGCGGAAGCAGCGGCAACTGTATCTATGTGGGGAGTGACGATACACATCTTCTCATTGATACGGGGATCAGCAAGAAAAGAATAGAGGAAGGATTGAAAAAACTGGAGATCAAAGGGGATGAACTTGACGGAATCCTGATTACCCATGAGCATTCCGACCATATTCAGGGGTTGGGGGTGTTCAGCAGGAAATATGAGATTCCAATCTATGCGACACCGGGAACTATAGAGGGAATCTTGAATTATTCCGGACTGGGGCGCATGCCGGAAGGCCTGCTCCATCCGGTCCGCACGGATGAACCGTTTTCACTCGGGGATGTGACGGTCAAGCCTTTCGCTATTTCCCATGACGCCAATGAACCGTCCGGATACCGCCTGGAATGCAGCGGAAAAT
The DNA here is from genome assembly GCA_019118885.1 of Candidatus Mediterraneibacter surreyensis. GTDB lineage: Bacteria > Bacillota > Clostridia > Lachnospirales > Lachnospiraceae > Mediterraneibacter > Mediterraneibacter surreyensis. The sequence goes on from DWYB01000080.1 coordinate 8,781, forward strand.
CTGTTGCAGTGGCGACGGATCTGGGAAAATATGACGAGTATACGGTAGAGCATCTGCAGAATCTGGATGCAGTGCTTCTCGAGGCGAACCATGATATACATATGCTGGAGGTGGGAGGATATCCGTATTACCTCAAACAGCGTATTTTAGGTGACAGGGGCCATCTTTCAAATGAATTGTCAGGGCGGCTGCTTTGTGATATACTACATGATAATCTGAAACATATCGTCCTTGGACATCTGAGCAAAGAGAACAATTATGCCAAACTGGCATATGAGACGGTGAAACTGGAAGTCACGCTTGCCGACAACGATTACCGGGGAGAGGATCTGGATATGTTTGTCGCCAGCCGTGATACTGTTTCAGATATCATTACAGTATGATCAAGGAGGAAGATAAAATGAAGAAATGTATTGTGACGGTAGTCGGTAAAGATACAGTCGGAATTGTTGCAAAGGTGTGTACCTATCTTGCGGAAAACAAGATTAATATCCTGGATATTTCACAGACTATTGTCCAGGGATATTTTAATATGATGGTGATCGCGGATGTGACAGGACTTGACAAGGACTTTACGGCGCTCTGCGATGAGATGGAAACGCTTGGCCAGGAGATCGGCGTGACCATTCACTGCCAGAGAGAAGAAATCTTTGAAAAAATGCACAGACTGTAGATTGCGGGGGTAATGCTGTATGATCAATATGTATGAAGTGTCAGAGACAAATAAGATGATCGAGAGTGAGAACCTGGATGTGAGGACGATCACACTGGGAATCAGTCTTCTGGACTGCATTGACTCTGACTTAAAGGAACTGAACCGTAAGATCTATGAAAAGATCACTACAACAGCAAAGGATCTTGTCTCTGTCGGACAGGATATCGAGAAGGAGTTCGGTATACCGATCGTAAATAAAAGAATTTCCATCACCCCCATCGCTCTTGTAGGAGGGGCGGCCTGCAAGACTCCGGAAGATTTCGTAGAGATTGCGAAGACTCTGGATAAAGCAGCAGAGGAAGTGGGAGTCAATTTTATCGGCGGATACTCCGCACTTGTCTCAAAGGCAATGACAAAGAGTGATGAGAATCTGATCCGGTCGATTCCTCAGGCGCTTGCGGTTACAGAGCGTATCTGCAGCTCTGTCAATGTGGGATCTACAAAGACCGGCATTAATATGGACGCTGTGCGTCTGAGCGGTGAGATTGTGAAAGCTACTGCGGAAGCTACAAAAGACAGAGATTCTCTGGGCTGCGCAAAGCTTGTGATCTTCTGTAACGCTCCGGATGATAATCCGTTTATGGCGGGGGCTTTCCTCGGTGTTACGGAGGCTGACGCCGTGATCAATGTCGGAGTCAGCGGGCCGGGCGTGGTAAAAAAGGCTCTTGAGAAAGTGCGGGGGAAAGGATTTGAGGAACTCTGCGAGACGATTAAAAAGACTGCCTTTAAAGTAACCCGTGTCGGACAGCTTGTAGCTGGCGAGGCATCCCAGCGTCTGGGAGTGCCGTTCGGTATTGTAGACCTTTCTCTTGCACCGACTCCCGATGTGGGAGACAGTGTAGCTGAAATCCTCGAGGAGATCGGTCTGGAACGTGTAGGGGCGCCAGGAACAACAGCGGCGCTGGCACTGCTCAATGACCAGGTGAAAAAAGGCGGCGTGATGGCATCTTCCTATGTGGGAGGCTTAAGCGGTGCGTTTATCCCGGTCAGCGAAGATCAGGGGATGATCGACGCAGTTCATGCAGGTTCTCTTACGTTAGAAAAACTGGAAGCTATGACCTGTGTATGCTCGGTAGGTCTTGATATGATCGCTATTCCGGGAAAGACTTCGGCAAGTACGATCTCAGGTATCATTGCGGACGAGATGGCGATCGGTATGGTAAATCAGAAAACAACGGCCGTGCGCCTTATCCCTGTGATTGGAAAAGATGTTGGAGAGACGGCGCAGTTTGGAGGCTTGCTCGGATATGCTCCGATCATGCCGGTCAATGAATTCGGCTGCGATGCTTTTATCGGCAGGAAAGGGCGGATACCTGCCCCGATCCACAGCTTTAAGAATTAGAGTTTCATCTTGAAAAATCAGGAGAGATAATATGAGTAAAATTGCCATTGTTACTGACAGCAACAGCGGAATCACACAGGAGCGGGGAAAAGAACTGGGAATTTATGTACTACCCATGCCGTTTTTCATTGACGGCAATATATATTATGAAGATATTACTTTGACGCAGGAGCAGTTCTATGAAAAATTGGGAGCGGATTCTGACATATCTACATCTCAGCCGTCTCCCGGAAATGTAATGGAACTGTGGGAGAAAATTTTAAAAGACCATGATGAGATCGTCTGTATCCCAATGTCAAGCGGATTAAGCAGCACCTGCGCTACAGCCACATCTATTGCGGCTGAATATAAGGGCAGAGTGCAGGTGGTTGACAACCAACGGATTTCCGTTACGCAGGAGCAGTCTGTATATGACGCCATGTATCTGCGGGATCAGGGCAGAACTGCTGCTGAAATCAAAGAAGTACTGGAAAAGGAAAAACTTCAGGCAAGCATTTATATTACGGTTGATACTTTGAAGTATCTGAAAAAAGGCGGAAGGGTCACACCGGCGGCCGCTGCCATCGGAACAGTACTGAACCTGAAACCCGTACTCCAGATCCAGGGAGAAAAACTGGATGCATTTGCGAAAGTACGCGGCTGGAAAGCTGCTAAAAAGACGATGCTAAATGCCATCGAAAAAGATCTGAATGAACGCTTCGCTGATGTGAAAGACAAGATGGTGCTTGGAATGGCATATACCTGCACAAAAGAAGATGCGCAGGAGTGGAAGCAGGAGATCATGGATCGTTTTCCGGGATATGACATCGTGGAAGGCCCGCTTTCATTAAGCGTTGCCTGCCATATCGGTCCGGGGGCTATGGCGGTGACGTGTATGAAGAAAGTGTGAAATTCGTGTTTGTTTCAGAGATTATGCGTTATACCGATTAAAAATGTCATATCGATAAGAGGACGCAAAAAAGACGGAACTGCATCGCCATGCCGGCCCGCTCTACCTCAAAGATTTGAATGAATGTAACGGCGAAAGGAAATGCTCGTTCATTGGAACTCCCATTTTCTTTCGCCTAACATCCAGACCAAATGCTTTTCGGAACGCTCCTGCCTTGAAGCATGGCTTATGCAGTTCCGTCTTTTTTGCTGGTTCATCCGATCGATAGATTTTCCATTCGATAATCGCAGCAATCTCTGAACAAATACTCATAGAAACGGGAAGAGATCGGGGCTTGTTCGATAAAGCTCCAATTTCTTCCCGTTTTTACGAATGTTTGTTTATAGGATACACTGTAGATAATCAGAAAATCTGGCATCTGATGCGCCAGCTGAGAGAAGCGGATACTGAATAAGCCATGCATTAAGGCAGGAGCGTTCCGAATACACCTGGTTCTCCCTGTTAGAAAAAGCAAATGCAAGTTCCAATGGACGAGCATTTGCTTATTCGTTACAGGGATTCCAGGGGATGAGGTAGAGCGGGCCGGTATGGCGTTACAGTATCCGCTTCTCTCGGCGCCTGTAATTCAGGCCCTGCAGTTTTTCTATTTTTAACAAAATAATCTATACAACAAACACGAATTCAGCCTATACCACCGAAGAAGATTCCGAGTACATACACCACCAGAGCCACGCCGCAGAACACATATCTTGTCATGGGCTCGAACCAGCGTCCCAGGGTGCGCTTGCGGCCGAGCTGTACGGCATTGCGTGCGAATGTCTTTCCGCAGACCCAGAACATAGTAATGCCTGCCAGCAATGCGCCCAGCGGGATGACATAGATGGAGATTGTATCCATCCACGGACTTAAGAGGTCGCCCTCCACGAACAGTCCGACGGCTGCAGCGACGACTCCTGTCAGGATCAGGGCAGGGCGTCTGGACCATCCGAATCTGGACTGCAGTGCCTCCACCGGGCTTTCCAGCAGATTGACAAGGGAAGTGGCTCCGGCAAAGAGAACGGCAAGGAAGAACAGTATGGCAAACGCCTGTCCGAATGGGATACCGCGAATTACAGCGGGAATAGTGATGAATAGAAGCCCTGGACCGGAATTGGGTTCCATACCATAGGCGAATACGGCAGGGATGATGACGAGTCCGGCCAGGAGTGCGGCAAGAGTATCGAAAAACGCTACATACTTCGCACTGCTGACAATGTCAACATCTGACTTCAGATAGCTTCCGTATACAACAGTTCCGCTGCCGGCGATGGACAGAGAGAAAAATGCCTGCCCCATAGCATATACCCATGTCTGAGGGTCCGCCATTGCCGACCAGTCCGGTTTGAACAGGTAAGCATAACCATCCGCTGAGCCGTCAAGGAACGCAACTCTTATAGCAAGGCATAAAAACAGGATGAAAAATGCAGGCATCATGATCCTGTTTATTTTTTCTATTCCCCTCGCAATGCCGAAAGACATACAGATCAGCGCGAAAACAAGACCAAGGAGATGCCACGGGATGCTGCCGAAGTTCCGAGAAAGCACAGTGAATACTTGTGCGGGATCCTCATCATTGACAATTGTTCCGGTGATGGAGTCGACCAGAAACTTCAGGATCCATCCGATGATCACGCTGTAGCCGATTGCAATCCCAAGAGAACCGATGACCGGGATCAGACCAATGATAGTTCCGATCCGGGAGTTTTTATCAGGGGTTTTCATATCGAAAGCTTTTTTAAATGCACCGAGAGGGCCTGAGTGCATGGCGCGTCCGAAAGCCATCTCGCCGATCACGCCGGTAAAGCCAATGAGCAGGACAAAAATGATATAAGGAATCAAAAAGGCCGCGCCGCCGAATTCGCCGATGCGGTAGGGGAACATCCAGATGTTTGCCATGCCTACTGAGCTGCCGATGCAGGAGATGACAAAGCCCCACTTGTTATTGAATTTATCTTCTGATACTATATTTTTGGAATTCGATATTATATTTTTAGAATTCATAGATATTCTCTCTTTCCTGTTATTCCCGGCAGCCCGGATCCAAGAGCTGCAACAGCAGTATTATAGCATGGAATAAAGTTTTGCAGGAAAATATTTTAATAGAGTTGACAAAGTAGGATGAATGTGGTAGATTAAACACTGCGTGAAGCAAAAAACAAAGTAGAGTATCCACTCTCACCATAGCACAATCGGGTGACTATTGGTCTGATATTGATGCAGCGGTTCCAGATTAGGGAACATTTTGTTGATTGTCGGGTGGATATGATATTCACTCGTTTTTTGTGCGATAAATCCGGAATATGGCTGTGATGTGATGGTTATCGGCAGACATTTGAAGGATGAGTACAGCGAGCAGTTCGGCTGCGGGCTGTGCGGTATCGCAGGGAGCGTGCAGGAATCAGTCCGCACGGTCGTTTTCGCATGGGAAACCTGAAGGAATTCATGTGACGGAGGTATACAACAATTAGCGATTTAATGATTAACGAGCAGATCAGAGACAGAGAGATCCGCCTGATCAGCGAGAATGGAGAACAGTTAGGTATCATGTCAGCCCGCGAGGCTTTAAAAATCGCACAGGAAGCAGAACTCGATCTGGTGAAGATCGCGCCGATGGCGAAACCGCCGGTCTGCAAGATCATCGATTACGGCAAGTATAAGTATGAGCAGACGAGGAAAGAAAAAGAGGCGAGAAAGAAGCAGAAAACGGTCGAGATCAAAGAGGTACGTTTATCGCCAAATATTGACACCAATGACCTGAACACAAAGATAAACAATGCAAAGAAGTTTATCTCAAAGGGGAATAAGGTGAAGGTTACACTTCGTTTCCGTGGAAGAGAGATGGCTCATGTTCAGCAGAGCAAACACATCCTCGATGACTTCGCAGAGACTCTTGCGGACATCGCAGTCGTTGAGAAACCGGCTAAGATGGAAGGAAGAGCAATGAGCATGGTTTTAACTGAAAAACGTTAAAATTGATATGTCCGGTACGGATATCCGGCAGGCAGCACAATAAAGGAGGAAATATTATCATGCCAAAAATCAAAACAAACAGAGCAGCAGCAAAGCGCTTCAAAATGACAGGTACAGGAAAACTGAAAAGAAATAAAGCCTACAAGAGCCATATCTTAACAAAGAAGTCTACAAAGAGAAAGAGAAATCTCAGACAGTCCACGATTACGGACGCAACAAACGTAAAGAACATGAAGAAAGTATTACCGTATCTGTAAATCATAGTAATGCTATGCTGAAAGATACATTGGTTGAATAATAGGAGGATTAAGAAATGGCAAGAATCAAAGGCGGAATGAACGCTAAGAAGAAACATAACAGAACACTGAAACTGGCAAAAGGATACAGAGGAGCACGTTCCAAACAGTACAGAGTGGCAAAACAGTCTGTCATGAGAGCCCTGACTTCTGCATACGCTGGAAGAAAGCAGCGCAAACGTCAGATGAGACAGCTCTGGATCGCCCGTATCAATGCAGCGGCAAGAATGAACGGTCTGTCTTACAGCAAGTTCATGCACGGTCTGAAACTGGCAAATGTTGACATGAACAGAAAAATGCTTGCTGAGCTGGCAGTGAATGACAAAGAAGGATTTGCAACACTTGCAGCTATTGCAAAAGAGAAAGTTGCGTAGTAGAATAAAAACAGAAGCCCGGTCCCGGTTGGGATTCGGGCTCTTCTTTTATTCCGCGTGCTGGGGGAAGAATAAACTACGGTGAAACTGCGTTTGGCATTTTGCCGGAAACGGGGTGTGACAGAAATGAGAAATCATGAAGTAACGAAAGAACAGCCGCTTCTCGATGAAAACGGGAAGATCACGGAACCGGGATGGGCTCGCCGGCAGGTGTGGCAGTATGACAGGAAGAGTATACAGTCGCCGGCTTTTCGGATCAAAGAGTGGGATTACTATCTTGTGATGAATGAGGAATATGGAGCCGCATTTACCCTGTCTGATGACGGATACATCGGGCTGCAGTCGGTTTCTCTGCTGAATTTTAAGGAAGGATGGGAACATACGGAGACGATTCTGACGCCGTTTCCTATGGGGAAGATGAAACTTCCGGCATCCTCGGCAAAAGGGGATACTATTTACAGAGACAAGCGGATGCGTCTAGAGTTTCGTGCGGATTCGGGACGGCGAATGATATCCTGCGATTTCAGGAACTTTTATCAGGGAAAACCGTTTTACTGTGAGATTGCGCTGGATCAGCCGGATATGGACACTATGGTCATAGCGACGCCCTGGAAGAAAGGAAAAGCATTTTATTATAATCAGAAGATCAACTGTATGCCTGCAGAAGGATACATGTCTTTTGATGATGTTACTTACTGGTTCAGTCCGGAAAAGGATTACGGCACGCTTGACTGGGGGCGTGGAGTATGGAGTTATGACAATACATGGTATTGGAGCTCGGGAAACGGAACGATTGGCGGTAAAGCGTTCGGATTCAATATCGGATATGGATTTGGCGATACTTCAGCGGCAACGGAGAATATTCTGTTTTATGAAGGTAAGGGGCATAAACTGGACGATGTAACATTTCATATACCAGCGGATGACTACATGAAGCCGTGGAGATTTTCCTCCAGCGACGGGCGGTTTGAGATGGAATTTGAACCGGTGCTGGAACGTGCGGCAAGTATGTCGGCGTTCATTGTATCGTCAGATCAGCATCAGGTGTTCGGTAAGATGAGCGGGAAAGTGATACTGGATGACGGAAGATTTATAGAGTTGAAAGACTTTATGTGTTTTGCGGAGAAGGTACACAACAGGTATTAGATTTTTGTCATATCTGAATTTGAGGTTGACATTCCTGCTGTAACATGATAAAGTCACTTTAAACCGATGAGGAAGAGTAAGTAACTTCAATGAAAGTCGCACAGAGAGCCGCTGCTGGTGGGAATGCGGCAGACAGACATGAGGCGAATGGACTTCTGAGGGCGAACTGAAAGCATATGCAGGTGATGTTATCTTTGCTTGGTTTTATACTGCTGCGGGTGAGTAGGGGAGACGGAGAGTGTAACTCCGTTAGGAAAAGAAGCATATGTCGGTATGCGATGAGTGGATGCGACGCATCAAGCCGGGTGGCACCGCAGGAGTTGGAAAGTATATTAACTCTTGTCCCTGCAATATTTTAGTTGTATGGGACGAGAGTTTTTTGTTTTGTCAGGAAAGTCTTTGGACTTCTCTGCAGAATAAAGCCCGACGGGCAGGAGACTTAAGTCCCGATAAGTAATGTCTGAAAGGAGAACCAAAATGAGTGAAAAGAAAATCCCTTACAAAATCTATCTTGAAGAGAGTGAGATGCCGAAAGATTGGTATAATGTCCGTGCGGATATGAAAAACAAGCCGGCGCCGCTGCTCAATCCGGCTACGTTAAAGCCGATGACGGCGGAAGAACTGGGCGTTGTATTCTGTGAGGAACTGGTAAAACAGGAGCTGGACAATGACAATCGCTATATTGAGATTCCTGAGAAGATCCGCGATTTCTATAAAATGTACCGTCCGGCGCCGCTTGTCAGGGCGTACTGCCTTGAGGAAAAACTTCAGACTCCGGCGAAGATTTATTATAAATTCGAAGGAAACAATACTTCAGGAAGCCATAAGCTTAATTCAGCCATTGCCCAGGCTTATTATGCAAAAGAGCAGGGGCTGAAAGGTGTTACGACTGAGACAGGAGCAGGACAGTGGGGAACCGCTCTCTCCATGGCATGTGCGTACCTTGATCTTGACTGTAAGGTGTTCATGGTTAAATGTTCCTACGAACAGAAACCATTCCGTCGCGAAGTGATGCGGACATACGGGGCAAGCGTAACTCCGTCGCCTTCTGAGACAACAGAGGTGGGAAGAAAGATCCTGGCCGAGCATCCGGGAACATCAGGAAGCCTTGGCTGTGCAATTTCCGAGGCGGTTGAAGTGGCAACACATACGGAAGGATACAGATATGTACTTGGAAGTGTATTAAATCAGGTACTGCTGCATCAGTCCATCATAGGAGTAGAGACAAAGATAGCGATGGATAAATACGGTATTAAACCGGATATCATAATCGGCTGCGCCGGAGGGGGATCCAATCTGGGCGGATTGATTTCTCCGTTTATGGGTGAAAAACTCCGTGGTGAGGCGGATTATCAGTTTATTGCTGTAGAGCCGGCATCCTGTCCGAGTTTGACAAGAGGAGTGTACGCATATGATTACTGTGATACCGGAATGGTATGCCCGCTGGCGAAGATGTATACACTCGGAAGCGGATTTATCCCATCAGCAAACCATGCGGGAGGATTGAGATACCATGGCATGAGCTCCACTCTTTCCCAGCTCTATGCTGACGGATATATGGAAGCACGTTCAGTTGAGCAGACTTCTGTATTTGAGGCGGCGGAGCAGTTTGCAAGAGTAGAAGGCATACTCCCTGCACCGGAGAGCAGCCATGCGATCCGCGTTGCCATTGACGAGGCAATGAAATGTAAAGAGACAGGAGAGGAAAAGACAATCCTGTTCGGACTTACTGGAACCGGATACTTTGATATGTATGCATATGAAAAATATAATAATGGCGAGATGACAGATTACATTCCTACGGATGAAGATCTTAAAGCCGGCTTTGACGGCATCCCAAAGTTTGACGGAAACATGCAATAAGCATTGAGCCATGCACAGGAAGAGACGGACCGCTGGTTGTGCTCGCACAAAACCAGCGGTCCGTCTCTTCCTGTATAGGGCGAAAGCCCGCAGTGAGATGAAGCGAAGCGGAATCGAACTGGCATGGCTGCGGCGAAAGCCCGCAGTGAGATGGAGCGAAGCGGAATCGAACTGGCATGGCTGTGTCGAAAGCCCGCAGTGAGATGGAGCGAAGCGGAATCGAACTGGCATGGCTGTGTCGAAAGCCCGCAGTGAGATGAAGCGAAGCGAATCGAACTGGCATGGCTGTGTCGAAAGCCCGCAGTGAGATGAAGCGAAGCGGAATCGAACTGGAATTGCGAAAGAGGAGGAAGAGATTGCGGAAATAAAATTGTTGAAATTTTCGGTATTTTATAAAAAAACAGAACAATTTTCGAACTTTAATTTTTTCGTGAATTTCAGTTGACATTTTACGCTTGTGATAGTATTATATCACTTGTGGTCAGCACCGAACGGTAACGGCCACAGGGAATATGGAATGCGGAAGTGTCGGAACTGGCAGACGAGCAAGACTAAGGATCTTGTGACATTCGTGTCGTGTGGGTTCAAGTCCCATCTTCCGCATTAGATAAAAAGTCTTGAATTTTCAAGACTTTTTTAATTCTAAGGAGAGCTTTATCTGATCGATGAAGCTCCTTTTTTATTATATGGCTGAAATATATTCGGTTATCGTGAATTGAAAAAGTAAATTCGGTATGAAAGAGTTAATTCTATGAATCTCTAAAAAGGTGCATAAAATTAGCTCTTTTTTGTGGATGGACAGAGGATTTTGTGGTAAACTGAATTCAAATTTATAGGA
>DWYB01000009.1 GCA_019118885.1 Candidatus Mediterraneibacter surreyensis
GGCACAGCAGGGCACTCCGGAAGAACTGATGGAACAGGGCGGTCTTTACCGCCGTATGGTGGAACTTCAGAAAGAAACGGCCCGGTGGAAGCTGGGAACGTAACAGCCGCCCTCACCGAATAAAAATGGCCCGTATGTTAAGAAAATTTCTTTTCATACGAGCCGTTTTTTATGCAGTTCCATAAGGATGTTCTTCTTTGCCCTCCGTATCTTTCAACAATTCTCCCAGTCCGATCCTTCTCAGATTGGTGATCCGCTTTGCCATGATCTCCGGCGAGACCGGCATATCTTCTTTGATCCATTCGATAGTCATGCCTGCCGAGGCCATGGAATGGTACTTTGTAAAGAAACGGAGTTCTTCCATTACCGGCTTTTCCCCGGCATTTCTCTCATACCACTTTTCATGATACTGAAGATCCCACTCAAAGGGATGTTCCAGCATATAGTTTTTCAGGCAGTTCTGCCCGCACATCATAACAGCGGGTTTCAGAAAGAAATGATACTTCTCCGCCCGCAGGAAATAATCTTTCAGGTTTTCATAATATCCCCTGCCCGTGTCTGTATTATGAAAATTCGTCAGCACGCGGTCATAATAGATCCAGTGGATCAGATCATCCTTATCCTTAAAATGATTGTAAAATCCCTGTCTGCTGACCCCGGTCTTTTCCCGGATGTCTTTAATCGTAATCGCTTTCAGTTCCTTTGTCCTGCACAGATCCAGCATGGCATCCGCCACGATCTGTTTGATATTGATTGCCATACTATTTCCCAATCTCTTTTCCTGCCAGATATGCTTCCTCCACAGCCTTTGTTCCGATCACTTCGCCCTTCTGCCAGACGTGCTCGCCCCAGATCACCCGACGCACGCGGTCGCCCAGATTTTCCAGTATCCTTACCAGATCTTCCGCATTTCTTTCCAGACCCTTTTTCCCGTCATGTCCTGTTACGATCACATAACTTTTCGCTCCCAGCACAATCTTTAATGCTCCCAGATTCGTAATTTTTGTCGCCGGTCCGGTGACCATAAACGCCGCTGCAGAACCCATGCTCATCCCGGATGCAAGCCACTGCTGTAATAAAGGAACCGTACCGCCGCCGCAGGCGTAGAGAGGCACTCCGATAGTTGCGGCCAGCAGAACGCCGAATCCCTCCTGCTCACCAAAAAGTTTCGCGAAAGCATCTGCAGGCACATACCTTTGAAACAGGGCGGAGAGCAGCACACCGATAAGGAACCAGGGAGCGGTAGCCCGGATATTTCTCCCCAGATTTTTCAGGAACCGCATGGCCGGATTCGGATCCGTATCTCGATTTGACGCTTCGGAAAATCCGGTGAAATTAAAATAACTTCTGTCTCTGTAGAAAAATCTCACGCAAAGTCCCGCTCCCAGACCCCCTAGAAAACTGGACAGGAATCTCACTGCCACCGCCTCCGGTCCCAGAATGCCGCTTGTGATCAGGAGCTGGGGATTCAGCAGGATAGAACTCATCATAAACGCCGCCAGCATATCATCTTTCATGCCTTTCTGGGAGAAGGACGCTGCAATGGGGATTGTCCCGTACATACACAGCGGGGACGCGATTCCAAGCAGACTGGCAGGAATGAGCCCCAGAACTCCTAACTTCTTCTTTCCAAGCGCCTGAAAAGCAGAATGGATTTTTCCTTTGCCAAACACAGAGATGGCGGAGCCGATCACCATTCCCAGCACCCAGTAGAAAAACACCTGCTCCAGCTGAATGCTGAAATAATACCATATGTAAATAATTTCTCTTCTCAAAATATCCATGTACTTTGTCTTCCTAGCCGTCAATATTTATCAGTTCATAAGTCCTGCTTCCAAGGCCGATATCCTCCGCATGCTCCAGTGTGTGCAGACCATTTCTGGACTCAATCCGCTCCACCAGAGAGTCACCGTCCTCTGCGTTGTAGACCAAGTCGATACACGCCTGATCCAGAGCTACCGGATCATAGGATGCAAGAATTCCGATATCATGCATATCCGGTTCCGCCGGATTGGTGTCACAGTCACAGTCCACGGAGAGCCGGTTCATAACATTGATATACAGGATATTTCCGTCCAGATAATCCACTACGGATTTTCCCGCCTCCGCCATAGACTCAAGAAACGCATCCTGATCCCCGCTCCACATACTTCCCCCGGTACCGCCGCTGTGGATATGAGCCTTACCTTCCACGGAAGCTATGCCGATCGAGATATTCTTGATGGCGCCGCCATATCCCGCCATGGAATGTCCTTTAAAATGGGAAAGCACAACATAATAATCATAGTTTTCAAAATGGCTCCCCACATAATTTTCTTCCAGATTTGTTCCTCCGGTCACCGGCAGTGTCATAGATCCGTCTTCATCCATGATGTCCACATCAGCGATCTCGGTATAGCCATGGTCTTCCGCCACCTGATAATGCATGGCTGTATTGGCACGGGATCCTCCATATGCTGTATTACATTCCACGATCGTCGGATTATCAAAAGACCGTACCAGATCCCCGATCAGGTCTGTCCTCAGATAATTACTGCCCGGTTCTCCAGTGGAGAGCTTCACTGCAATATTTCCTTCCGGTGAAGCCTGAAGGGCTTCATAGACTGCGATCAGCCCGTCCGGGCTGATGTCTGTGGTCATATAAACAGCCGGAGATCCCGTTGGATTGTCCGTACTGTCCGTCCCGGAAGTTTCAACAGATGAGCCGCCCGCTTCTTCCTGAATATTCCCTTCGATATCATCTTCTGTCTGTGCTGAAGTCTCTTCTGTGGTTTTCTCTGTTGTGCCGCTGCATCCGGCAAACATGCCCATGACCGTAATAGCGGCGATCAGTATACTCGCAACTTTTTTTCTCATAAATCCTCCTTTTTATGAAGCGGCAATTTACCATGTTTCTGAATTTCTCTAAGTTCATTATCCTCTGATTCCCGTGTTCTGTCTAATACCTGTCCTTTATCATGAATCATTCCTGTCATGTATGATAAAATTATGTTTCGTTCAGATCTTATCCGGTTTTATACCATGTGTCGATCAAATACCGAATTATCTCCTGCTATTCAGAACCTTATACTGAAACCGGCACATAAAAGCAGGCGCCTGGAATTCCCGGCGCCCTATTTTTACCATAATTTAGACTTTGCAATATGATCAGTTTTCTGTATTTTTTCTCCTGACCCTCTTAGTTTTATTCGAATTATTTCTTCACGTCCAACAGCTTAGTGCCCTCTGGCGGATTACTGTCTATCGCACCTACGATTCTGTGAGGCATATATGGTTCTTCCAGAAATGCAATGTCTTCCTCTGTTAATTTCACCGAAAATGCTCCGGCGGCATCATCAAAATGAGATGCTTTTGTCGCTCCGATAATCGGCGCTGTCACTCCTTTTGCCCATTCCCATGCCAATGCAATCTGCTGCATTTTTACGCCGTATTTTTCTGCCAGAAGATGAACCCTGCGGACAATTTCCATATCCTGCTTCTGAGTTCGATCATATTTTCCCATAGCTGCCCGGTCTGTTTTGCTTCGAATAGAATCCGAGTTCCATTCCGGCCGGGTCAGATGTCCGGCTGCAAGAGGACTGTAAGGCATAAGGGATACATTCATCTGACGGCAAATGGGAATCAGTTCATGCTCATCTTCCCGATAAAGAAGATTGTAATGATTCTCCATAGCCACAAACTGTGTCCACCCGTTGTCCCGGGCGGCGAGCTGCATATTATAGAATTGGTATCCATACATAGCTGACGCTCCGATCGCCCGTACTTTCCCGGACACCACCAGATCATTCAGAGCCTCCATCGTCTCTTCAATCGGCGTATCATAGTCAAAGCGATGAATAATGTACAGATCCAGATAGTCTGTACCAAGCCGTTTCAGACTGCCTTCAATTTCCCGGTGGATCGCTTCAGAAGAAAGTCTACCGGGATTAAAATAGACTTTGGATGCAATAACAACTTTATCCCTTGAAACATTTTTTCTGAGTGCATTTCCAAGATATTCTTCACTGGTCCCTTCTGAATATCCGTTTGCAGTATCAAAAAAATTGATTCCCAGGTCAAGCGCATGTTTTACGATTTCCTCTGTTCCGGTTTCATCCAATGTCCAGTCATGCAGCGTTCCCGGTTTTCCAAAGCTCATGCAGCCAACACAGAGTTTCGATACCTCAATGTCCGTATTTCCAAGTTTTGCGTATTCCATATTCACCAATCCTTTCATCTTATAAGAGTCTGCGGGGAACGGATGCTCTGTGTCGTACTTTCCTGTCAGGGCTCCCTGCTCCAGCACCATATACATGTAGAAGAAGATAATATCATTCTCTATCCTGCCAGACCGATATTGTTCAGCCAGTCGGCAACAGCGTCTGAGCAATCCTCCGCCTCATCACTTCCGAGGGAAAGGCCCTCTGTAATCTCTGCGTCCGGTTCCATCTCAGCCATTGTATCAAGAGAACCGGAAAATCCGCTTCCTCCGCTTGTGTTAAAAGGCGCCACTGTTTTTCCGGACAGATCATACTCGTCCAGGAATGTATAAATGATCATCGGCATATCGCCCCACCAGTTGGGGAATCCCAGATAGACCGTGTCATAGCCGGACAGGTCCACCGTATCTGCGATCGCCGGGCGGGCGTCACTACTCTGCTCTTCCTGGGCGATGTCAAGCAGTTCGTCATAATCATCTGTATAAGGCTCCGCAGGGACAATTTCAAACAGATCTGCACCGGTCTGGCTCTGGATCTCCTGCGCTACAGCCTCTGTATTTCCCGACCATGAGAAATATGCGATAAGAGCGTTCCCTTCTCCGGCAGTACTTTCCGTACCGTCTGCCGAACTTTCTGCCTGTTCTGTGTCTTCAGTTTCCGCCGCATCCTGGGAATCTGTGTTTTCCACTGTCTGATCAGATGCTGCGGTACCGGAATCTTCCCCTCCGCTGCACGCAGCCAGACAGAGAGCTGCCGTTCCCGCGATCAGTACGGAAAATATTTTTTTCAATAACTTTGTCTTCATAGGCGTCCTCCTGACTTTCTATTCTTTTTTGCTCAAAAACTGTCCGCCAGCATATTTGAAGGACCATACTGATTCGGACTTCCTTTCAAGACTACAATCTTCATCTTTATGCCTCCAATCTGACAGATTATTTCCCGTCTTCATATGTATTATAAGATGGATCAGCTTTAGAGTCTAATACTTGTCCTTTATCGTTTTCCATACGTTTTATGAATGGCTTTTAAAAATCTTCCACTTCCGTTGTGATCGGGAGCTGTCCATAGAGAGAAGCCGCGACCGGGTTGTCATTGAGTTCGCAGATTACAGTATTTTCTCCAAACCGTACGGAAATCTGGCTTGATCCGGTCTCGTCTGTACTTTTCATTGTATTTCCCCAGTTCTCTGCCATATTATCTGTCTTGCGCTGAATACCCTGTCTCTTCCACCCAGTTCTGAATCTCTTCCTGAGAAGAAGAAGCTTCTTCTTCATAACAGTCAAAGATATTATCCGATATAATTGCATCCGGCGCCGCCTCAGTGATGATCTCCACACTGTTTGCCAATCCCCCTGTTCCATGTGAACAGAATAAATATACCTCTTTACCTGACAGGTCATTTTCTTCCAGGAATGTCAAAAGAGGCATCGGCACTCCGTACCACCAGTTCGGATACCCAAGAAATACCGTGTCGTAGTCATCCAGATTGTCCACCCTTTCTTCCAGTTCCGGTCGTGCATCCTCGCCACGCTCCTGATTAGCCCGGTCCAGACATGCATCCCAGTCGCTCGGGTAAGGATCTGTCACACGGATCGTAAACAAGTCTCCTCCTGTTTCTTCCTGCACCCATCCTGCGAGCTGCTGTACATTTCCCGGCGGAATCACGCTGGGGGAGGATACTGCATCTACGTCATCCTCCAAAATTGCGTTATCTGCCCATGAAAAATATGCTACAAGAACATTTCCGTTTGATTCAGCCCCGTTTTCCTCTGCCGTATCGTCGGTGCCACTGCATCCGGATACGGCAAGAACAGCGCCGAGACAAATCGCCGTTAAAACTCTTCTTTTCATAGCTGCCTCCCTGTTATCGTATATCTTCCAGTCAACAGTTCCAAAAGCATTAAACATTCCGCTTTTCAAATTCCGCCGCCACATCTTCCAGCAGGTTTCGTATCGGAAGATGCTGAGGGCATATCTTTTCACATTTGCCACACTTAATACAGTCCGATGCCTTTCCGTGATTTACGGTATGTATATTGTTGTAGTAAAAGTCCGCGCTCCATCCCTGGAAAAGTTTCTTCATGTTCATGCAGGCGAACAGATCCGGGATAGAAATCTTTTTCGGACATCCAGCTGTACAGTATCTGCAGGCAGTACAGGGAATCAGGTGCTTTGAGTTAAAGATCTCGCACACTTTATCAATCGCATCCAGCTCCTGCTGGTTGAGGGGACTGAACTCTTTCATAAAGCTTAAGTTATCCTCCATCTGTTCCATACTGCTCATGCCGGAAAGGACCATACGTATCCCTTCAAACCCGGCCGCAAACCGAAGCGCATAGCTTGCCGGACTTCCCCCGTGGAGATCCTCAAGCACCTTCAGCGCATCCTCCGGCAGGTTAACCAGACTGCCGCCTTTGATCGGCTCCATAACAAGGACCGGTTTGCCGAATTTCCGGCAGACTTCATAACACTGGCGGCTCTGCACTGCCGGATCGTTATAATCCAGATAGTTGAACTGGATCTGAACCACTTCGATCTGGGGATATTCTGTCAGAATCTGCTCAAGGACGTCCGCCCTGTCGTGGAAAGAGATCCCGAAGTGACGGAACTTCCCTTCTTCTTTCAGTTTAAGTGCCGTCTCATATGCGTTGCATTTTTTGAAATATTCAAAATTCTCTGCCGTCTGAGAATGCATCAGATAAAAATCAAAGTAGTCTACTCCACAGGCCTCCAGTTGGCTCTCAAACACCGGCCGGATGTCTTCCTCTTTCTTAAAATACGAGCTTGTCAGCTTATCCGTCAGAATATACCGGTCACGGGGATACCTGCTGGTCAGACATTCACGGATCGCCGTCTCGCTTTTCCCGTCAAGATATCCATGGGCCGTATCAAAATAGTTAAACCCGTTTTCCAGAAAAGCGTCCACCATACGGGAAAATTGCTCTGAATCCACTTCTTCGCCTTTCATTGGAAGCCTCATGCATCCAAAGCCGAAATTCTTCTTAACGTTTTCAAAAATGTCCATGATCAAATACTTCCTTTCTGTGAAAATCATTTCGTACTTATCTGTCATCCAGATCATCGAACAGTTTCCGCGGGTTGCTGTGATAGATCTTTCATAAATATTATTCTCCCTTATCTTCATACTGTCTCCCGGTCTTCTGAAAAATCCGTGACAGATAATATGCGATCCAGATAAACAGCCCCATCATCGCCAGATAATCTATATAAAAAGATATCGGGGACTCACCATAATCCAGAAAAACAAACTGTGTTCTCAGAAACATATAAGTCGCCAGATCTCTTGTCACAAAAACATACAGCCCGTATACCGCGATCGCGGCCGCTATAATACGAAACAGTATTGCCCTGATCCGCGACGGCTTTATCTGCGGGAAAATATTTCTTATTCTTGCCAGCATCATGCCCCAGTGGAGTCCGAGATGCAGAGACATAAGGACAAATCCCCAGTAGCACGCAGCCATATGCATCAGTCTGGCAATTCCCATTCCGCCGTCAATGGGAAGGAATGCAAACACATGCCGGGACATGATGATTCCGCTTGCCATCAGGCAGATCATTGCAATAAACAGCGCCAGATCGATCACATTTATCAGAATCCTTGCCGCTGTATATTTCCCGCGGAAAAGACCTTTGTGCCAGTTTAAGTTCAACAGATGATGGGCAATAAAGAGGACGAGCATTCCCGCTCCCGCCCATTCATGGGCAGTATCTCCCCAGAGCTGATATCCCATCAGAAATAAAAGCACAACAGTCATGAGCAGATCGACTGCGAGCTTGATTTTTGCCTTCGGTTTCATTTTTTTCCTGTTTTCATTCATTGCAAAGCACTCCGTTCGATATCTGTTTGTAATTATTATCATATAATTCCGGTGCTCTGTCTAATACCTGTCTATTATGGATAGCCATTCATTTTGGGTATACTAAAACAGGAGCCATTGTTCCGCAGATTAACATCTGTTTCCCAACGCCCCCTTCATTGCCTTATCTTATATAAACATAGTCATGTAAGCCGGAAGGTAATCAACTGTTTTTCACGAAATGCAGAAATGTTTGCCGCGTCTTCACCACATACCGCAGCAACAGAACTGCCAGCAGGAAAATCCACGAGAATGCTTCCGCATAGGCAACTACCATGTTGCCAAACACCGGTTTAAACACATAGGAGCAGAGAATCCTGACTCCGAGAGACAGGATACCCGCAATTCCGGAGAAAAGCATATCTCCCCGGCCTTCCAGACAGCCCCGTACTGCCATGCTGATTCCATAGATAATGTAAAAACGGGAAATTGCATGGAAGAACTCCTTCCCAATGGCAGCCGTATCTGCAGAAATCCCGAAAGCTGCGATCAGCCTTTCGCCGAGCAGCAGGACAAGTGCGGTCAGTCCTAGGGATATAGCTACCATGATCACAATGCCGGCCCTGAAAACCTTCCTTGCCCGCTCCGGCTTTCCCGCACCGATATTCTGCGCCACGACCGTTGCAATCCCTGAGCCAAAATTGATAATCGGCAGGAAGATTACGGTATCAACCCTGTAAGCCGTGGTGATCGCCGCCACCGTCTGTTCACCGAACCCGTTCATAAATTGCTGGAGGTAGATATTCCCCACAGAGCTCACACCGGACTGAATTGCCGACGGCAGCCCATAGCAGGCTCCGCTCTTCCACACGCTTTTATCCGGAAGATTCCCTGAAAATGAGAATCTGAGGAATGGATATTTCCATACTGTATACGCGATCACGTAGACCGCCATCGCAGCCTGTGAGATCGCAGTTGCGGCAGCCGCTCCCGCCGCGCCATATCCCATGCCGGCAACGAAAAGAAGATCCAGAGCCACATTCACTGCCGAGCAGACCAGTATTGAGAAAAACGGCGCGCTGCTGTTGCCAATTCCCCTCAGCACCGCAGAATATGTATTATAAACGGCGAGGAACGGAATCCCTGCAAAGAGGATCTTCAGATAGCTCTGTGCGCTGAATAAAATTGTCTCCGGCGTATCCAAAACGACAAGAAGCTCTTCCGTAAACACTGCCCCTGCAATAGAAATCATAGTAAACAGAAAAGCGAACAGCACCGTGTATGAGGACAGGAGCTCCCTGATCTTACTCTTCTCTCCCATCCCGTACCGCTGTGCCGCCAGTACAGACAGTCCCGAGGTAAACCCCGTGATAACCGTTACAAACAGGTTATAAACAGACGTTGTCGCACCGATGCCCGCAAGGGCGGTCTCCCCTTCAACATTACCCACTATAAACGCATCCACCCAGTTGAAAAGCTGTTGAAACAGCCCGCTTAAAATCAGGGGAACTGTAAATGCGGCAAGCGCCCGGATCACATTTCCTTCGGTCATTTTATTCTGCATGTCTGCGCCTCCTCTTTTACCTTTTCTCACTATTTTTTACAAATACATTCCAAACAAAAAGTTCTTATCTGGAACGCAGAAAAGGCGCCCGTAAAGCTACCATACGGCAACCGCCGTACCACAGGGGTAACTTTCGAACGCCTCACTGTTTCAGAAAAACTTATCTATTCCAGACCATATTACTACACAGATCATGCATATGGCAAGTCCCAAAACTGTCTCTTTATCTACAAATAAACTTTCAATGTCTATTTTTTTTCATTTTCCAAAGTCCACTTATATGCAAATATCAGTTATGCAATTCGTTCTTTTCGTTCAAAAGCAGATTTTTCAAGAACACTAAAAAAGGAAGACCTCTTGGATCTTCCTCTGTTCTGCTGTCCGGTGTGCCGCGGAACGTATTATGCCGTTGTCTCGGCGCGCTCTTTGTTTCCTGCCTCATTAATATTCCGGAGCGTTTTCTTAAACTGCACGGTAAACAGGATCGCCGTAAATGTCACTGCGATCAGATCCGCGATCGGCTCGGCAATGTAAACTGCGATCGCCTGATTGGACTTTATGATCTGCGGCATAATATAGATCAGCGGTATTAAGAGTACAAACTTCCTCATTACAGCCACAATGATCGATTCGACGGCTTTGCCCAGCGCATTAAAAGTCATCTGACACGCGATCTGTATCCCGAACAGGAACATAGATCCCATATAGATGCGAAGTGCGGTCTTCGTATATTTCATCAGCACGGCATCCGTCGTGAACATGGCAGCGAAACCGCCCGGGAGAAGCATGACCAGCAGCCACAGCAAAACAGAATACACCATACTGACTTTGAGCAGGAGTTTAAAAGCCGCCCGTACTCTCCCGGCGTCGCCTGCACCATAGCAGTAACTGATGATAGGCTGTGCCCCTTGTCCCAGCCCCTGAAGCGGAAGCATGGCAAACTGCATGACACTTGTGAGGATCGTCATCGCCCCGACTGCTATATCTCCGCCGTACTTCTGCAGAGAACTGTTGAAGCATACAGATATCACACTCTCACTGGCCTGCATGATAAATGTTGCCGTTCCGAGAGCCAGACAGGGAAGAATGATCTTCGGTGCCAGCCTGAGATTCTTTTTCTTTATCTCAAGGAAAGTCTTCTTTCCGCAGAGAAATCTGACCACCCAGATGCAGGAAAGCGCCTGCGAAATGATCGTTGCAAGAGCCGCTCCACGAACGTCCATATTGAAACCGAAGATAAAAATCGGATCCAGAATGATATTTGCCACTGCACCGATCAGTACGGAAAGCATTCCGGTCTTTGCAAATCCTTGTGCCGTGATAAATGCATTCATACCGAGAGTAATCTCAACAAAGATCGTTCCCAGCGCGTAGATGTTCATATAATTTACGCCATATTCGATCGTAGCATCACTTGCCCCGAAGGCCATGAGGAAATCTCTGTTCCATACCAGAAGTATGATCGTAAGTATGATGGAAATAAAGATCTGGAGTACAAAGCAGTTGCCAAGGATCTCCTCCGCTGTCTCCTTCTCCTTCTTTCCCATAAATATCGAAGCTCTCGGAGCTCCGCCGTATCCCACCAGCGCTGCAAATGCAGAAACGATCATGATAAGCGGCATGCACACGCCGACTCCCGTCAACGCCGTGGCGCCGATCTCCGGGATATGTCCGATATAGATTCTGTCAACAATATTGTACAGCATATTGATAAGCTGTGCGGCCACTGTAGGCAAAGCCAGTCTGAGAAGCAGTTTCCCCAGCGGTTCTGTCCGCAGGAATTCTTTGTCTGTCTGCTCTTGTTCCATTATTTGTCTCTCCTTTCCATCGCTTTTTTTGTGTTAGCAAAAAACCTCTCAAAAAACTGAGCATGTGCCTCCAGCTCTTCTTTTGTAAATCCGTCCAAAACAGTATTCAGGAACTCCTCCCTGACCTCGTCAATACTTTCTGTCACCGGTCCCGCTTCCGGTTTCAGCTTCAGATGTATCCTCCTTCTGTCTTCCGTATCCGGAATTCTCTCCAGAAGTGATTTCTGCAGCAGCGATTCCACTGCTTTTGAAACTGCTCCTTTGGAAAGCAGCCTCAGCTCCACAATGTCTGCCGCTGTATCCTTTCCCGGATTATTCTGCAGGAAACTGATAACGTCAGCCTCAATAACAGTAAGGTCATGTTCCATACAGACTTTTTTCAGCATCTTGTCATACAGTCGGAGCAGACTTCTCAGTCCCATCCACAGTTCTGTGCTTCTGGTCATAACCATGCCCCTTTCATTAGTTTTTTTCAGAAACAGTTTCTTTATGAACTTTTTTCGTAGCATATTATAGCACTGCAGGGCTTTAAGTCAAGTAAAAGTTTTCCTTGTTTTGCAAGGTAAAAGGAAAAGTTTATAATTTTATTATAGTTCTTCAAAAGTCACAGGTAAAATATGTACAAAAAGGGCAGCGTATGACACCTTGCCCGCTATCGAAAGTATTCTGTTCTTAGCAAAACTGTCCGGCAGATATCTACTCGGGAGTTTGACAGTTGAATAATTAAAAAAATACTTGCAGGCCGCATAAAACCTGCTTTTTTTGTGTCAAATTTTCAGTTTTTATCTATGCTATTTTATGTTATTTTGTGATATAATAAGGAGAAGGAGGAATCGTCTATGAATCTTCATATATCAAAATCCAAAAATGCAGAGTCGTTTTATATCTGTAGATCTTATGTAAAAGCTAATGGCAGTACTTCTTCCATGATTGTCCGCAAGCTGGGAACTTTAGAACAGCTTT
>DWYB01000081.1 GCA_019118885.1 Candidatus Mediterraneibacter surreyensis
CATATCTCTCACCAGGCGGGACATCCGGCTGCATTCTGCGTCAATGACGTCCAGACAGGCCTGCGACTGCGGGTCGCTGTTATTATGGCTTTGCATGTCCTGAAGGGCTTCTGTATTTGCCATGATCACAGCGAGCGGAGCTTTCAGCTCGTGAGAAGCAGCCGCAACAAAATCTTTCTGGCTTTTGATCATCTGCTCGCTGGGAGTAAAGGCTCTTTTCAAAAGGAAACGGCTGACAAACATAATAACAACAAAAGAAATCAACCATATCCCCAGATACAGAGGCGCCTGATGGAGAAACAGAGACAAAACAGACCTTTTCGGATAAATAAGAGTAAGAGAGAGGCTGTCTCCGCTCTGTGTGCTGACGGTGGCAGGGATGGCGTAATAGCGATCGTGATGCAGCCCTTCTAATTCTATATAGCCGCCCTGCTCTGTGACCTGCCTAGTGCTCTGGAAACCGGCAGCATTTTGTATACCGATGCTCTGATCCGCTTTCTGCAAAAGGATATCGAAGTCCGTGGGAAAGTTGGGCTCGCTTTTATACAGGATCTTTCCTTTTGAATCCCAGAGAGCGGCGTATACATTCATCTGCTTTTCATAATCAGAAAGAACAGTCTCCGGCTGTTCGATATCAGCTTCTAACTGATAGATGATCAGGGAAGCCATACGCTGGGTATAGGTTACATCGGCGGTTTGGGCTGACTGATATGTGTTCCAGAAGGAAAAGGATAAAATCAGTGTGATGAGCACCATCAGGATCCCGGTCATAATAATATGAAGCCTGTTCAATAATTTCTTAAGCATTCTCTTTCTCCTATCTGGTAACAGTCCAGCACGCGCCATTCGTAAAACCGCACTTCGTGCTTATTGCGGCTGCCGCCGCTGTTTTACTCATTGACGGGCGCTCAGCTCATCTGAATACCAGTCAACGGATTCTTATGCGAGCATAAATCCGTCGACTGGCATCAGATGGCTGAACTGTTACCAAATCTATACCCCGTTCCGTAGATGGTCTTGATCACGCAGCAGCTTCCCAGCTCTTTCAGACGTTTCCTGAGAAATGAGACGTAATTGTCAACATTTCCGGGAGCGATATCAGAATCGATTCCCCAGACAGTTAAGATTAACTGTTCCCGGGAAAAAGTCGTATCCGGCTGTTTCATCAGCGTATACATCAGGTCGGTTTCTTTTGCCGAGAGATCTAATTCATGTCCATTACATATCAGCCGCCGGTTCTCCCGGTCAAACTGAAGATCTGCATAGGTCAGAAGTTCCGACTCCTGTGTATTACCGGATCTCCGGGTCAGCGCCCGTATTCTTGCCATCAGTTCTCTGATATGGAAAGGTTTTACCAGATAATCGTCTGCCCCGCCGTCCAGACCTTCAATTCTGTCATCGATCGCCGCCATTCCCGTAATAATGATCACAGGAATCCGGATGCCCTTTCTCCGCATTGCCTTGATGATAGTCAGTCCGTCAATCACGGGGAGCATCCGGTCAACGATGGCGAGTTCATAGCCGCAGTCTTTATTTAATGCATAAAGCATGGCTGTTTCCCCGTCATTACAGACATCTACTGTATACCCATTCTTTATGAGCACATCCCGGATCGAACGGCAGAGATCCAGATCATCTTCCAATAGAAGTATTTTCATAAGTTATCCTGTCCTTTACTTATCCTTATAAGTCCCGTTCAGCCGTGTATGGCTGAACTGTTATTAGTATAGCAGAGAAATTCTCTAAAAGTTCTCTAAAAACTAAGGAAAAACAGTTCCATTTTTAGAGGAGTTTTAGAGAGGTTTTTCTGTAAGATGAGCGGGAAAACAAAAAGAATGGCGGAATGGAAAATGAAACGTTTGATATTTACGAAAGCTATTTTGATTTTAGCCTGTGCGGCTTCTCTGGCCGGGTGTGGAAATATTCGGAAAGATACAGGCGCAGATGCCCCTTCGTACAGCCAGAATTCGGAAGGCGGTCAGTCGGCAGATACATCGAATGAGGCACAATCACTGCTGGATTCTGCTACATTAGTCGGCTCTGTTACAGATTTTCAGGAGGGAAGTTTTCAGGTTATGGCTGACCAGACCAAAGATAACGGACAGACAGCAGTTGGCGCGGCACCCGGGATGGAAAGTGAAAGCGGCATGGAAAGTACAACGGTCTCCTACGGGGAAGACTGCGTATTTCAGATCGCAGATATAGATATAAATACTCAAGCGGTCAATCTGGAAGATGCCTCTTCATCGGATGTCAAGAAGTCAACATCGGTTGCTGTCTATGGAGAAACACAAGAAAACGGGGAGATTCATGCTGCAAAAGTGCTGATCACCCGGTTTCAGTAACAGGAGGGGGGAATAATGCCTTTTTATCAAAGAAGTTTCCTTTATCTGATCAGGAAACGCACGAAATCACTTTTACTGCTGCTGATCTTCCTTTTAGTGAACAGTATGATTCTGAGTACAAACATGATCCTGCACGCCACAGAAAGAACAGCGGCCGCTATGCAGGAAAAAACGAAGGCGAAAGTAATATCTGAAATTACGGACACAGCAAATGAGATCACAGATAAGGAAGCAGAAAAGATTGAGAATTTAGCGAATGTTATTTCCGTAAACCGAATGGGGCAGCAGTCTGCGTACTTAACAGATCTTACTCCGGTTACTGCCAGCGATTCTGCCGAACCGGACAATCAGAAAGTCTGCCTGCAGTCTTTTGATGATATGAAAGCAGACAGCCCCTTTGAAGATCAGTCTTACCGGCTTACAGACGGGCAGCTGATCGGAACCGACAACCGATACTGTGCTGTCGTCAATGCCGGGTTTGCCGAAGCAAACGGCTTACAGATTGGCGACAAAATTTCGCTGGAAGCAGAGGAAGGTAAAACGGTTACGGTTGAGATCATCGGAGAGTATCTTGCCGGAAATGAAAACCGGCAGGAAAAGTCCACTCTTGCTGTTTACCGGGTGGAGAATCAGATCTATATCGACAATACAGCTTATCTGGAATTGTTTGGTGACGGCTTTTATAAAGTATCTGCTTATACCGGACAGCCGGATCTTTTAGGCTCATTGGCCGGGGAGATACAGGAGATTTTACAGGATAAAGTCGAGGTTACTACATCCGATGCATTATATCAGCAGATGAAAGCTCCGCTCACACAGATTACAAGGGTCGTTGAACTGATGCGGATGCTTACGTTTATAACCGGTACTGTGATCGTCTCTCTGCTGCTGTGTATGTGGATGCGGAGCAGACAGAAAGAAATGGCTGTATTTCTCAGCATGGGCGAACAGAAATTTACTATTTTTCTACAGGCACTGTTAGAGGCAGCAGTTCTGTTTCTGATTGCCATAGCCGGAGCCTGCGGATTCGGATGGCTGGCGGCTGAAGGGCTGCAGAGTATGCTGTTTACTTCAATGACCCAAGATATTTCTCTGCAAGTCTCCTTACAGTTTGCTGATATTGTATTGTTGCTGGGGATTGGAAGTGTGGTTGTTGTCATTGCTGTCATGGTATCCCTGGTGCCGGTGATCCGAGCAAATCCGAAAGATATCTTATCACGAATGGAGGGATAACAAGATGAATTTATTTGAGAGAGCGGTCCGGTCCTGCTATAGAAAACCGGTAAAGAGCATCCTGCTTTTGCTCGTTGTGTGTATTATCAGCCTCCTCTTCCTTTCCGGTATGGCGAGCCGTTCTGCCAATATTGCTGTAAATGACAGTACCCGGCAGGCTATCGGCGCAGGATTTTTACTGGAAGGCAATCCGGAGGACAGAACCCGCCGATTAGAGGAAGCAAGTCAAAAAATCTCAGAATTATATGAAGACGGACAGGGAAGTTATGCGGGAGTACATTCGTACAAAACCAATGTCGGTGGTGCGGAAGGATGGGGCGTATCAACGGATAATTCCTTTGAATCACTTAAATTAGAAGATATTGAGAAGATTGCAGAAACAGAAGGGATCTCTGACTACAATATCATGACAGCACCGACAGCTGTAAAGCAGGAAAACTTTGAGCGGATTGAAGATCCGGATACTGACCAGACCAATGATTTCGGAGGCGTCACGCTGATCGGGAACCTGGATATGACGATGGATTCCAATGTTCTTTCCGGAAATGTCAGCATAAAAGAAGGGCGTATGATAACGCCGGAAGATGTGAATGTATGTGTGATTTCCGAAGAACTGGCAGAAAAGAATCAGCTGAAAGTCGGCGATACCTTGAAATTTCATCCCGTCAAAGAGGAGGGACCTGTGCAGGAAGCGGAAATTGTCGGGATATATCAGGTAAAAGAAAAGATAAAGCCCTATATGTCCGGCGATACATTCCGTTCGGAAAATATTATTTTTACAGATCTCCATTTTCCGGAGAAAGTGGAGCAGGATGATCCGCTGTATGAAAAGGCGTATTTCAAGGTGGCGGATGTAGATAACTATGAGGCTGTGAAAGAAGCAATCAAGAAAACGGATATAGACTGGCGGCGCTATGACCTGATCGACAATAACGGAAATCTTGATACAATGGCATCTAACTTTAATGATCTCGAAAAGATCAGCAATACGCTGCTTATCGTTGTCACGGCCGCCAGTTTCGCAATTTTGTTTCTGATCTTCATTTTCTGGATCAGAAACCGGACGAATGAAATCGGGATTCTGATGTCGCTGGGCATTGCAAAGGGGAAAATACTTTTACAGATCTTGAGCGAGGCGTTCCTGATCGGGATCGCGGCAACAGCTCTTTCTTTCCTGTTCGCTCCGGCGGTATCAAATGCCGCAGCGGACTATCTGGCAGGGCAGCAGGAGCAGCAGGCAGAGTTGCAGAAAGAAATGGATGCGGGGAAAGTTGCAACTGACTATCAGGCACCGGAGCTGACGGTAACAAAGGTAGAGACAGAGATCACGCCTTTTATGCTGACTGCGGACGCCACGGGAGTAAGCGCGCTGATCATAGCATCTACGTGTGCGGCAGGTATCCTGATCTTCCGGAAAAATCCGAAAGATATCTTGAGTGAAATGAGTTAGGAGGTAATATAAAAATGATCATTGAGGCAAGGAATATCATGTATTCTTACAAATCCAAACGGGATACATTGGTTTTAAAACAGGTTTCGGCCGCTTTTAAAGAGAGAACTTTCTATGCGATCGTCGGCCCCAGCGGCTCAGGGAAGACAACATTCCTTTCTCTTCTGGCCGGACTGGACAGCCCGGTGTCGGGAAGCATCCTCTATAATGGTGAGAATATCCGCAAAAAGGGGCTGAATTATCACCGCAGGCACGATATATCTCTGGTCTTTCAGAACTACAACCTGATCGATTATCTGACCACGGAAGAAAATGTAAAGCTGGGCGGAAAAGAAAATGCGGAGAAGCTGTTACAGGAAGTTGGCATTCCCGGAGAGGACTGGAAACGAAATGTACTGCAGCTTTCCGGAGGCCAGCAGCAGCGCGTGGCGATCGCCCGGGCTCTGGCGAGTGAGTCGAAGGTGCTTTTGGCAGATGAACCGACAGGAAATCTGGACGAGGATACATCCGCGGGGATCATTGAGCTTCTGAAAAGGACGGCCCATGAATCGGGGAAATGCGTGATCGTGGTGACGCATAGCAGACAGCTTGCGGAAGAAGCGGATGAGGTACTGGAAATAAAGGAGGGGAAACTGAAAAAATGTAAATTTTGATTATGGATGAAATTTTACAATGAAATAAAATTGTACGGGTATAAAACGACAAAAAGTTGATTATAATAAAATTGTGCGGTATAATAATGATAAAATCGAAGAGGGATGTGAAATGTATGGAAATGATAAGACGAAATCTATATCTGGACCAGATTCGGCCGTTCATAGACCAGGATTTAATAAAAGTGCTCATCGGTCTTAGAAGAAGTGGAAAGACTATCCTGCTTTCACAGATACGTGATATTCTTCTGGAACAGGGAGTCCCGAAAGAAAATATCATTGAAATTAATTTTGAATCCAGGCGGTATAGAAAGCTGGAGGATGCGGATACATTTTATCAGTATGTGACAGAACATGCAGAAAAGGCGAATGGAAAAGTATACCTGTTTCTGGATGAGATTCAGCATGTGACAGAATGGCACTCAGTAATTCCGTCTTTCCGAATCGATTTTGACTGTGATATTTATGTAACCGGTTCTAATAGCAAACTGCTTTCCGGTGAACTGGCTACATACATGGCAGGCAGGTATGTTTCCTTTCATGTGTATCCTTTTATTCTTTCTGAGATACGGGATTTTTATGAAAAAAATTCTGTTCCCTATACGAATGAACAAATCTTTACAGAATATTTGAAATACGGCGGCCTGCCTATGCGTCTGGCTCTTCCGGATGAACACTCCGTTCGCACTTATCTGGAAGATGTTTATGATTCGGTCGTCATGAAAGATATTCTTTCCAGGTATGCCATTCGAAATGAGAGTTTATTACGGAAACTGTTGGAATTTCTGCTGGATAATATCGGAAATCCGTTTTCGGCAAGATCCATCTGTCGGGCGCTAATCACAAGCGGGCAGTCAACGACGGTAGAAACGATATTGAATTATATTGACAAACTCCAGGCAGGCATGATCCTTTCAAAAGCTGAGAGATATGATATCAAAGGGAAAAATATACTTGCATCTACAGAAAAATATTATGCCGGAGATATCGGTCTGCGCAATGTGAGCAAGGCAAGTGAACAGATTGATACAAGTAAATTGTTTGAGAATGTAGTGTATCTGGAAATGCTAAGCCGCGGGTATGACGTTAAGGTAGGCAAGCTGGACACGCAGGAAATTGATTTTGTCTGCTATAAAGGCCAGAAAAAACTTTATATCCAGGTGGCATATGTTCTGACGGAAGATTGTATTGAGAGGGAGTTTGGAAATCTGGAAAAGATTGATGATAACTATCCAAAGTATGTGATCAGTAGTGATATCGTAGATATGAGCAGAAACGGGATTGTTCATTATAATATCATAGATTTCCTGTTGAACAGGAAAAAAACTTGACTTGTGGCTAAATTCGGGGCAAAATAAAGCCACAAAAAATGGGTATGGACGTCTGGTTGTCATGGATATTGAATATTAAGAACGAACCGAGTAAAACAGTCCATGTTATGACTGTACAGTATCAGTACTTGAATATATAACGAAGAGTCAGAGCAGCGAAAAACTCTGACTCTTCCTTATTTACTCCAAAGAGAGATCAGCCATAAAAGTTTTAAAATCTCTATTGACCCTCACGCGACGTCATAGGTTAAAGTGAAGCTATCAAGAGAAGGAGGGCAGCAGTTATGAGGACGGTAAAGGAAATATCAGATTTAACCGGTATCAGCGTGCGCACGCTTCACTATTATGATGAAATCGGGTTATTAAAGCCTACAGATAAAAGTGAGGTGGGATACCGGCTTTATGACGATAAGGCCCTGGAAACATTACAACAGATTTTGTTTTTTCGGGAATTTGATATCCCTTTGAAAGAAATCAAAGCTGTCATGGAGAATCCGGCTCTTGAGAAACATCAGATCCTGAAGATGCAGAGAGAAATGCTTATGGCGAAGAAAGAGCGTTTAGAAAGTCTAATCGCCAGCATTGACAGGATTTTGAAAGGAGAGAACAGGATGGATTTTGAAGTGTTCAGCAAAAATGAATTAGAGGATATGTACAATGCCATGGAAGCAAATATGAGTGAAGCGCAGAAAAATATCTTTATTGAGCATTATGGCAGTATGGAAGCATGGAAAAAGAATTTCCTTGAAAGCGCTGCAAGCGAGGCAGTCCAGAAAAATTTCCGGAAAATCGTTGAATGGTACGGGAGTAAGGAAAAAGCTCTGGAAGCATCGAAAAATCCGGCGAATCCGGAAATCTTCCCTGCATATCAGAAACGTCTCGGCACAATTATAAAAAAGCTGGCGGATCTAAAAGGGAAGGATGTGAATTCCTTTGAGGTGAGAGAATTAGTCGGGGAATATGATTTTGTTACAAAACAGATGTTCCAACTGCGGGACGCGACAGATATGGTGCTTGAAATAGCGGGTGCTTACCGGACAAATCCGGAAATACAGGCGGCACAGGATTCTGTTTACGGAGAAGGAACGACGGAGTTTATCGGACGGGCGATGGAAGCCTTTTATGGGAAACCATAATCAGAGATCATAACTACGGATTAAAGATGCCGGAGTCGGGTACAGGGCTCCGGCATCTTTGATGACAGTAAAATATTTAAACTTTATCTATTGTAGTTTGGAGCGGCCTTTTGTGATAGAATGAAACGAGGAAAAATAACAAAAGTCTGTGAGGCGGAAAAATGTTAGAATTGGATAAGACAGGAATAAAGCCGGTTGTTTTGGATGAACTTATTTCAATTGCAGAGAGATATCATATTGAGAAGTTAATTTTATTTGGTTCCAGGGCAAGGGGAGACTTCAGGAGAACAAGTGATATCGATCTTGCGGTTTTAGGAGGAGACTTTGCCCGGTTTGCTCTTGATGTGGAAGAAGAAACATCAACTCTTTTAAAATATGATTTTGTGGATCTGGATCGGAGTATTCAGGAGGAACTCCTGAAATCAATTGAAAAGGAAGGAGTAGTGATCTATGAAAAAATATGATAATTTCTGTGCGGCACTGACAAATATGAAAGAAATATATAACTATGAAGAGCCGTATGATACGGTTGTCCTGACAGGACTTGTCGGTCTGTATGAGATTTGCTTCGAGCAGTCATGGAAAATGATGAAAGAGATCCTTGGAGTCCATGGCTATGAAGAAAGCGCGACTGGATCACCGAAGACAATCCTGAAAACAGCTTATCAGGCGGGAATGATAAAAGATGAGGCTTTATGGCTCAGGGCGCTTCAGGAAAGAAATAATGTGTCTCACTCGTACAATAAAGAAATTGCTCTGGAAATTGTAAGACAGGCAAAAGATGATTTTTATCAGATGTTTTGTGAACTGGAACGGGAGATAGAACTACGCTGGCTATAGAATAATTACTGAAATATTATGGAAGGAAAAAGCTCTGGAAGTAACAAAAATCCGGGAAATACAGGCGGCACAGGATTCTGTTTACGGAGGAGGAACGACGGAGTTTATCGGACGGGCGATGGAAGCCTTTTATGGGAAACCATAATCAGAGATCATAACTACGGATTAAAGATGCCGGAGTCGGGTACAGGGCTCCGGCATCTTTATTGACGGTTTCATAGATATTATCAATATTTCATTAAAACTGATACAATTGAAAATAAGATGAACCTTTCTGACTGACAGATTGTATCTGTATATGTAAAGAAACAAATCTCCGGTCAAAACAGGTCTGAGCGTACAGGAAGGAGGGGCGGGAGTGATTGACGAATATATCAGAAAGCATGGAAAGCGCCTTTTTGGATTATGCCTGACGCTCTGTGCTGATTATTCAGAGGCAGAAGATTTATATCAGGATACATGGCTGAAAGTTCTGAAAAATATACCAAAGTATGATCCGCAAAGAGCTTTTGAACCCTGGCTGACAAAAATATGTGTTAATACTTATCGGAATACATTGAGACGTATCACCCGCAGTCCGGTACTTAGTTTCAAGGATACACAGGAACAAGAACGGCTGATGCACTCTGTTTCCGCACCGGAAGAGAAGGATTATGAGCCGCTTTACGAGGCGGTGCGGAATTTGCCGGAGAAACTGCGGCTGACAGTTATTCTGTTTTACTTTGAAGATATGGACATCCAATCCGCAGCGGAGGTACTGCAGATCCCACCGGGAACTGTGAAATCACGTCTGTATAAAGCAAGAAATATATTGAAGGAGGTGCTGGGTGATGAGACAGATTTATGATTTTGAACAATATGTACCGCCTGAATTAAATGAAGCTATGCTGCAGCATGAGCTTGAGAGAAGGCAATTGCGAAAACAGATAATTCTTCTGGCATTGGCGGTGGTACTTTCTCAGACAGCGACGGTGCTGTCGGGAGTGCTGGTGCGGGAGTTGCTGCCTGTAGTTTCAACAGTTTGTTTTGGATATACAGCGATATCTGCTGCGGGCAGTGTCGTGATTGCAGTTGTTTATTCATATAGGAAAAAAGGAGGCGATGAGGTATGGCAGTTGGTGTAATGATTTCTATATTTGTGATAGCAATGATAATCCCGGTACTGATCGGAGTCTATGTATACCGGGACGCGTCAGACCGGGGAATGAATGCAGTTCTGTGGACTCTTGTGGCGGTGCTGGCGCCTTCACTGATCGGGTTTATCATTTATTTGTTAGTGAGGAGCAGTTATTCGAATCTGAAATGCCGGGTGTGCGGAACCAGAGTGAGGGAAAACTATGTGGTATGCCCCGGCTGCGGTACAAAACTTAAACCTTGCTGTCCGAACTGTTCTGCACCGGTAGAACCCGGATGGAAGGTGTGCCCCAGATGTGCCGCCCCGCTGCCGGAACATCAGGATAACATTTCAGCTCCTGTAAAAAAGAAAGACCGGACTCTGGTATGGATTCTTACTGCGGTGATCCTGATCCCCATTATCATGATACTGCTGGCGCTGATTACTTTTTCTGTAGGAAGTACAATGACATCAGCTGTAGTTATATTCCCTGTAGATGATTATGTACAGGAAACTGGAAATGCACAGATAGAAGACTGGATACAGGAGAAGAGTATTGATATTAACGAAGCGCTTGTGCTTAAATATGAGAACGAGACAGAGGATGAGACATACACGGAATATCTGATTTATATGCCTGAGCTGTCAGAGGATGCGGAGTATTCGGTAAACTCCGGAGATGGATTTTTCAGAGATACTATTGAATTGGATATCGAAAGGGAAAATGAGGGAAGCGGCAATGCTTTGATGTTTATTTCCTGCACATCTGACAGGACAGTGGATCTTGAGATTATGTGTGAAGGGGAAAAAGTACAATATGAAATCGAAGAAGCAGACCATCCGCTGTATTGACTGTTTGTATTTCATCTAATGTATCTTGACTACAATAAGCCTCTTTTTTATAATAATTCTGGTGTGCTCTGCGCGGCTTTTCGCGGCGGGGCGTCACCGGAATTTTTAGTATCTTGAGGATGACAGTAAAATGTTTAAAATAGCGATCTGCGATGACGAGGAAATACTGATCAGGGAACTGCGGGAGTGTCTGGACAGGTACAGCGAAGAGACGGGCAGGGAGTTCTGTTATTTTGAATATCATGACGGTACTGAGCTTCTTAAGAATTATCAGCCGGATTTTGACCTGATCTTTATGGATATCAAGATGGAGAAGATGAACGGCTTAAAGACAGCGGAGGAGATTCGGAAAGTGGACGGCACGGTGGGGCTTATGTTTCTTACATCTATCTCCCAGTACGTGTGGAAAGGTTATGAGTACGGAGCAGTGAATTACCTGCTCAAACCTTTGAAATACGGCAGGCTTAAGATGGAATTAGACCGGTATTTTTCACATTATCAGGGGAGAGAGGAGCCCTTTCTCAGTTTTGCCAATGACAGCGGGAAATACAAGGTGTTATATAAAAATATCCGTTATGCGGAGACACATAAGTGAAATGTGCTCCTGCATTTTGAGAATCAGATCCAGGTGATCCACAAAAATATGAAAGAGGTGGCTGCCATACTGGAGACACAGCGGCAGTTCTGCAGATGCCACGCCAGCTTTGCAGTGAACCTTTCATATGTAAAGAGTGTAGAAGGGATGGAAGTCCTGCTTACAACAGGGGAGCGGGTACCGGTGAGCCAGCCGAAACGGAAAGCATTTATGGCAAAGATGGCGGATTTCTGGGGTGATATGCTGTGATCGCTCTGTGTGATTTTCTTACATGGCTTTTTTCATGGGTATACCGGATTGTATTTTTCTGGATCTTACATACCTTTATTCCCCTGAGAAAAGGTATACCGCTGAGAATACTTGCTTTCTTTCTCTATGTGTGTATCTTCCATCAGGGAAGAATGACGGAAAAAATAACAACCGTCCTGATCTTTTATCCAATTATGATATCAGTGAATTTCCTGATGCAGAACGTCTTCAGCCAGATATTCTTTGCGGTGACAAATGCGCCTGTCGACCCGGGCCCGGGCTGGACGGATACGGACTGGCTGCTCAGTTCGGCGCTGTATGCGCTGTCGCATCTGACGAGACTTCTGTTCTGGGTTGGGACCAGCCGTTTCCTGAAAGAACCGCTGCATCAGATCCGTTTTAATCTCAGCGCGAAGATGTGGATGATCGTGGATTCTATTATAACAGTGTCGGCGGTCGCGTGTTTTACGACGCTCTATTTTATAACGGATCATCCGGAGATTGTCTATCCGCTGTGCGTGGCGGCGGTATTTTCAAGCCTCGGCTGTGTTTATCTTGTGGCGTATATAAGTAAGACAACACAGGATATGTATAATATGCAGAAGCTGGAAATGCAGCAGAAATATTACGAAGACAAATTAAAAGATGAGGAGCGGGTGCGGGCGGTCTATCATGATATGAAAAATCATCTCCTTGTACTTGAAGGCACTCAGGGAACGGAAGCCGCCCGCCAGATGGCGCAGGAGCTGCGCGCGCAGATCGCGGACTATGAAGATTACATCCATACCGGAAATGACTTCCTTGATATCATTATCAGAGATAAGGCAGAAAAAGCCCGGGAGAAGCATATCGACTTTTCCGCTGCCATTGATATCGGCGGCGCGGATTTTATAGAGCCGCTTGATATCAGCACATTATTTGGAAATAGCATTGACAATGCCATCGAAGCAAGTGAGAAACTGCCGGAGGATCAGAGAGTCATTGCAGTAAAAGCCGGACGGGTGAATGATTTCGTTTCCATTCTGATCGAGAATAATTGCGTGGAAAAACGGGCTGCAGATAAGGCCGGGAAACATCGGACGACAAAGGCGGACAGCTTCCTGCACGGATTCGGTATCGCAAATATGGAGAAGACTGCGGAGAAATATGGAGGAACCTGTACGACAAGGCAGGAAGACGGAAAATTCACATTAAAGATATTGATTCCGGTGATAAAGAAATCATAACAAAGTAAAATGAGGCGGTGGCAGGACCGCCTCTCTGTCAGGATCACGGAGTCGGGAAATCCCCGGCTCTGTTTAAATTTAGTCTTCGAGATACTGCTGGATATGTTCGAGAACCCGCTCAATCTTTTGGTCTTTCTGTGCTGCATCGGAGGATTCTTTCGCTTCCACCAGATCGTCCTTAATGAAGTTCATAAGCAGTTTTAACTCTTTTTCGCTGATTCCCATTTCATCCATGATATACTCCTTTCTCCACCTGCCTGGTTATTAAGCCGCTGAAGTTTTCCGGCTTAATAAAATTATTTCATATAGTGCGCTATATGTCAATCATCATCTTTAGAATTCAGGATCGCATCTGTTTTTTCATTTAAAGCATCAAGATAAAACTGTCTCATACTGGGATATCCTGCTTTGCGTGCCGCTGCCTCATATTTAGTAAATTCATCCGGCTTGACACGAAAACGTATTTCTTTTAGCTTTTCCAGATACTTCATGATCCGCTGTTTTGATTTTTCATCGTATGGCATATTCTGTCACCTCTTACATACAAGTACAATCCTGTATTTTCTATTCCTGAGCATATTGTGAACTGTAATTATTGTATCATAAAATAAATTAGTGCGCTATATGATATGTTTGACAAAGAAACCAAGAATTGTATAATAAAGTCAGAGGCGGCAGAGATGCCCCTCTGTCAGGATCACAGAGTCGGGAAATTCCCGGCTCTTTTTGCGATGGCGACGAGCCAAAGTCCGGGCTGGCCGAGACCTTGGCGACCGCTTACAATCCCGGAATGTGCCTTTTGACACTTCCGGTGATTAAGTTTTACATCCTGAATATTAGTTTTTGCAGTTCCCATTGAAGATTTCTCCGATTTCAATAAGATGTATGTCAGAAGATATTCCCGCACGGGAATTTTAATAAGCCGTGCAGAACACAGGCATAACATATGAAAGGAGAATCAGACATGGCAATCTTAACAGCCTCACATTTAAAAAAATATTATGGAAAGGACGAGAGCCTCGTAAAGGCGCTGGATGACGTGAATGTCTCCATCGAGGACGGACAGTTTGCAGCCGTTATCGGGACATCCGGCAGCGGCAAATCCACACTCCTCAATATGCTGGGCGGTCTGGATGTCCCCACTTCCGGCAGTGTCCAGATTGAGGGAAATAAGCTTGAGGAAATGAGCGAGGAGCAGCTCACTGTATTCCGCAGGAAGAGGATCGGATTTATCTTCCAGAATTATAACCTCATCCCATATCTTACGGCATATGAAAATATCGTGCTTCCGGTAAGGCTGGACGGGAAGAAAGAGGATAAGAAGTTCTTAAAGGAAATCGTACATTTTCTGGAACTGGACGGCAAGCTTTCCAACTATCCCAGCCACCTCTCCGGCGGACAGCAGCAGAGAGTTGCGATCGCGAGGGCGCTTATCACAAAACCGGCGCTCCTGCTCTGCGACGAGCCTACAGGAAATCTGGACAGCAGGACCAGCGATAAAGTGATCGATCTCCTGAAGATGACCAGCGAGAAATTCCACCAGACGATCGTGATGATAACCCATAACCCGGAGATCGCGCAGAAAGCTGACCGGCGGATCCGCATTGAAGACGGACGGATCCAGAGTGATGAGGGCGCAGATGAATCAGACAGCAGAGTGACAGCGTAAGGAGGGATTCGGGATGAGTGGAAAGAAAACAGCGAAACAAATGATCTCGCTCATGTCAAAGAAGAGCCTGAAGACAGGCAGGATGCGCAACATTTTTGTTAGTATTACGATCGTGCTGGCGGCAGCGCTGCTGACAGCCATACTTATGTTCGTACAGGGACAGAGAACCGAGACTGCGCGGCAGCTTATGCATGCCCAGCAGGCAGGATACTATGAACTGACGGATGAACAGGTGCAGGCGCTTGCTTCCGATGAGCGTATCGCATATCAGATCCGGGTGAAAACAGGCGTTCTGTCCGACATGGACGGATTCTCCGTGATGCCTTATTACGTGAGTGAACTTTCTGACGAGATCCGGGTGGGAGAGCTCGAAGAGGGCGCTATGCCGGAGAAGGAGAATGAAGTGGCCGTACAGGGAGCTATGCTCGAGCGCATGGGAATCGAGCCGGAGGTGGGCAGCAGTGTGACGTTTGCCTTCTATGACGGGAATGAGGAGACATTTACTGTGTCCGGTATCCTTGCGGGAGGAGAAGGAGCGAAGCAGTTTTCCGTATTCTTTTCCGAAGCGTATGCTGAAAACGGCAGCCAGTTAAAGGATATGCCGTACGAGGTCTATGTCAAGATCTACGGCGCGGCATCCATGTATCCGGACGAACTCAGAGAGGTGATCTATCTGATCGGAAGTGACGCCGGGATTGAGAGACAGTATGTCAATCCGTCCAAGGCTTATCTGGATTCCCTGACAATAGACAGCCAGCAGATCCTTCTCTGTGTGCTGGTGGGAGGCGTGATCCTGCTCGCCTGCGTGCTGGTGATCTACGGAGTGTTCTATCTGTCAGTGATCGGCAGGATCCACCAGTTCGGACAGCTCCGCACGATCGGCATGACAAAGAAGCAGTTGAAGAAATTTGTCTCAAGAGAGGGACGGCTCCTGTTTCTGAGATCTGTTCCCATTGGCATCATCATCGGCGGCGTGGCAGGATATTTTATGAAACCACAGGGATTCAGTATACTGAATACACTGATCATTGCGGCAGCAGTATTTGTGATCATTTATGTTATTACCATGCTGTCCGTGCATAAGCCGGCAAAGATCGCGGGCAATGTGTCTCCTATGGAAGCGCTGCGCTATG
Organism: Candidatus Mediterraneibacter surreyensis; assembly: GCA_019118885.1. Taxonomy (GTDB): domain Bacteria; phylum Bacillota; class Clostridia; order Lachnospirales; family Lachnospiraceae; genus Mediterraneibacter; species Mediterraneibacter surreyensis. The sequence continues at coordinate 15,827 of DWYB01000081.1, forward strand.
TGCCGCAGGACGGTATGAAGCAGACTTCCGGCAGAAAACAGTGCCGTAATCTTACGCCTGCAGGACTTGGTATTATGAATTTCTCCAGAAACCGGAAGAAAACTGCGATCACCATGCTTTCCCTCGGATTGGGGGGCATCCTTTTCATGACGGCTGCCACCTATATGTCATCATTCAGCAAGGAGAACTATGCAAGGCAGGGAGACTTTCAGGAGGCTGAATTTATTATAAGTTATTCGCCGTCCGCCATTGAACTGAACGAAAACGGGCTGAGCGGAATGCAGGCTGAGACACCCCTGGGAGATGAGATGATCGGACAGATCACTTCCATCGACGGTGTGGAGAAGGTAACTGAGCGCAAAGGGTTCGGCGTGCAGTATGATTTCCCGCAGCATGATGAGTATGGAAGCAACGATATCATTTATCCTCTTACAGAAGAAGAGATGCAGGGGATCGACTCCTATGTGACAGAAGGTACAGCTGACACGGAAGCGCTTTTGAGCGGAGAACAGGTGCTCGTAGCGGGAAATGATACGGTGGAAGAGATCTACGGCTGGAAATTCCAGACAGGAGATAAAGTGACTCTTCACTATTATGACGGCGGCGGCATGGCAGAAAAGGAAGTGGAGATCGCGGGAATACTCAGCGCTGCATTTGACCGGGATCATAACGGGATCGAAGGCTGGTTCGTCATGCCGGAGCAGGCGGTGCTTGACTGGCTTTCCTATGACAGTATCAACAGCAGTCTCCTTATCAGCACAGATCCTGCAAAAGAGGCTTCGGTGGGAGAACAGCTGGACCAGATCGTCGGAGAAAGGCCGGAGCTTACAATGGAAACGCTGGCACAGCGCCGTATCGCGTACGGGCAGAGTGCGGACCAGATATTCGGGGCTATCAGCGGTCTTGCCATATTTATCATGATGTTCAGTATCCTCAGTATGATGAATACGCTCATCACAAACATCGTGACCCGCAAGCAGGAGCTTGCCATGCTGGAGTCCATCGGTATGAGCAAAGGGCAGATCCGGAAGATGCTTCTGGGAGAGAGCCTGCTCCTTGTAGGCGTGACAGTGGGCGTGACCATGACCGTCGGGACTCTGTGCGGATATATCCTCTGCCATATGCTCCGGGGGATAGGCGCCGTCTATATGCAGTTCAGATTTCCGTTTGAATTCGCACTTGGATATGCCGCAGTGCTGATCCTCGTGCCGCTCCTTATTACGGTTGTTTCTATGAAGAGCTTTGCCAGAGAGGCGCTGGTAGAGCGTTTAAGAGGGATGGAGTGCTGATGTATGGCTGTAAAATGCCGGAAGATCAAAATAAAAAGGCTTGCTATAAGATACAGATCACAGGGGTGTATGATTTGCTGCTCATTATATCCCCGGATATGATAGCTTCCCTGATTGCAGAGATGTTCAGATTCGATACAAGGGAAATACTTGTTCCGGCGGAGAAAATACTTCCGCCGGGATATGCTGAATATCTGAAAAGAGTCCTGATCGCAAACGAGTATAGCGAGAACGTTTATGATATGGCGGCGGAGCAGTTCAGACGGTTGGAAGTAGAACAGAGTCCGTGCTTTGACAGCGTAAATGTTACAAGGAAAAAGAAGACGCGATTTGATCTGGAAGCGGGAGAAATCTTTTATATGCTCGTCAGGAATGCAAAGAGCCGGTTCCGGTATGTGTTTCCCGATGAAGAAGGGAAGGAAATCAGCGTTCCGCTGGAACATCTGTAAGGGGTTGCCATTTTTCCTTCTTCTGCGTATACTGTACGTGTACTAATAAAGGGGGAAACGGCGGAGTTTTGAGAGTGTGCGCCGTATACTAAAGACGATGAAGACAAGAAAACAGATGAAACGGCTGGGAAGAGAATCCCTGAAAAAGCATTACGTGATCTTTGTGGCTGCCTGCCTGATCGCGGCATTTCTGGCGTCGGAGTTTACCGGTTCTCTGAATTTTTTTACGGCACAGAATTATGAGGCGTCATATGAGCAGATGCAGAGTGATCTAAACGGAGACGGAACCTTTACGATTAAGACAAAAGTGGACAGTATCGGCTGGGGAGACGTGATTCGGATCATAGTTGAAGACAACGTGCAGGCCGGAAAAGAGATGTCGCAGGAGATACGGCAGAATGCGATCGATGATTCCGAAAACGGAAATCCTATGTTCGGACGGACACGCGGCGTACTGTCAAATATTGTGAATCAGGTCAGTTCTGGCTCGATCATTGTGACCGCAGCGGCCGCTATCGGCTCGATCACCGGTTCGGATAATCTGGGAATCCTGATCCTGATCATTATTGGAGCTCTGGGCATGTTTGCTTTCTGGTTCTTAATCCAGAATACATTTCCGGTAGTGATCCGGCGCGTATTTCTTGAGGGAATGATCTATGACAGAGTGACAACGCAGCGTTTCGTATTTCTTCTCCGTGTGAAGAAATGGCTGAAAGCTTCATGGATCATGTTTGTGAAATATATCTATTATACTCTGTGGTGCCTGACTCTTGTGGGAATCGCAGTCAAGCATTACTCATATTTCCTCGTACCGTATATTGCGGCGGAGAATCCGGACATGACGGCGCGTCAGGCGATCACGCTGTCCAGGAAGATGATGAAAGGGCATAAGTGGGAGTGCTTTGTGTTCGAACTTTCTTTCCTCGGATGGGAAGCGCTTGGAGCGCTTACGATGGGAATTTTCAACATCCTGTACACCAATCCGTATAAGATTGCGGCCTTTACCCGTTACTATGCAAAACTGAGGGAAGAGGCCATAGAGAAAGGAATCCCGGGAGCGGAACTTCTGTATGACAACTATCTCTACGAGAAAGCGGAATCTTATGTGATCGCGGCAAAATATCCGGATGTGATCAAAGTAATGGAGCAGCCGGAAGACACAGTAGAGAAACTGACAGGATGGCGCGGTTTTCTGGCCCGCAATTTTGGAGTGCTTCTTCTACGAAGAGAACAGGAACGTGCATATGAGAGGCATCAGGCGGACTATGTGAGAGTCCATTCTATGATTGACGACGTGCAGAAAGAGGCTTATCCGGTACGGCTTTATCCGATTCCTGAGGAAGAGCGTCGGAAACTTGTACGGTCTTTGAACTATATGCGTCATTATTCGATATGGTCTCTGATCACGATTTTCCTGAGTATGTCAGTATTCGGATGGCTGTGGGAAGTGGGAATGCATCTTGTGTCTTACGGTGAATTCGTCAACCGCGGCGCCCTGCACGGACCGTGGCTGCCGATCTACGGTACGGGAGCTGTTCTTATTCTGACAGTGTTGAACAGATTCCGAAGGAACCCTGCGCTGGAGTTTGGGGCAACGATTGTGCTTTGCGGTTTTCTGGAATATATGACATCTCTTGTCATGGAGATCGCTACCGGCGGTACGAAGTGGTGGGATTACAGTGGTTATTACCTGAATCTGAACGGCAGGATCTGTGCGGAAGGACTTCTCGTATTTGGGATTGGCGGTCTGGCGATTGTCTATGCTATCGCCCCGATGATTGACAATCTGGTGAGCAGGTTCAACGAAAAGAAAGTAATGGCTGTCTGCACGGTACTGATGGTGCTCTTTCTGGCAGACGTGATATATTCACAGATTCATCCGAATACCGGAAAAGGAGTCACAGATATAGAAGCGCGGGAAACACAGCAACTGCCGGATAAAATGAAGTATATGTGATATATTGTTCAGAATAATAAAGCACCGATAAAACCGGTGCATGCCTAAGGGATGACCGCAAAGTCATCCCTTTCGTCTTGTCGCCACATCCTGAAACCGGAAGTAATCCGGTCTGTGCCGCGATTGTGTAAATTCGAACTGCACGCCGTTATCATCGAATGTCTGACTTGTGATCACGGCCATACAGTTGTAGTCTTTCATGTCAATATATTTTTCGTCGATTTGGGTCACGTGTTCAACAGTGAGAGTCCGCTTGCTTGTGGCGATCGTAATCCCCAGTTCTCCTTCAAGATAATCATAAATGGAACGGGCGGCGATTTCCGGGGTCAATCCGGTGACTACTTCTTTTAAAAAGTAGTTGTGATCAAGGATCAGCGGTTTCCCGTCCAGCGAACGAAGGCGCTGGAGATAGTAAAGCTCAGCTCCTTTTTTGAATCCTGTCTTTTTCGCAATCTTTTCATCTGCAGTGATCTCTGCAAACTGTATCACTTTTGTAAATGCTTTCTGGTGATTACGGATAGCGGATTCTTTGAAAGATTCAATGCCGCCCACGGTAAATGAAGTCTGCTCTATGGGCTGGAAAATATTTCTTACGCCCTTGCCGTGCATGGGCTGTACATATCCGTCGGCGGTAAGCTCGGCGAGCGCGCGGCGGACCGTATTGCGGGAACAGTCGTATTCTAAGATCAGAGCGTGTTCAGACGGCAGCATTTCCTGATAAGTATAGTATTCAGATTCAATTTTTTCTTTTAAGTCTCTGTAAATATAGTCGTATTTTGCTTTCGGCATAAATCTGCTCCTTTCTTGAATATCTTGTTTGAACATCTATTTGTTTAAACAAGAGTGTTATATTCAAGATGTTCAAACAAGTTTGACTTGTAAAAAGAGTGTTTCAGGGAATAATGAAACAAGTAAGAAAGAGAGGAAGAGAAGCGATGGGAAAGTATGATAATGATGTAAAACGTCTGCTTGAACTCGTCGGGGGCAAGGAAAATATCCAGGCTGTCTCCCACTGTATGACAAGGATGAGATTTGTCCTCATTGATCCAAAGAAAGCGGATGAGAAAGCTATCGAGGAATTGCCCAGTGTAAAGGGAACATTTACACAGGCGGGACAGTATCAGGTCATCATCGGAAATGATGTGGCTGTATTCTACAATGAATTTACCAAATATGCGGGGATCGAGGGCGTGAGCAAGGATGCGGTCAAAGCGGCCGCAAAGACAAACCAGAATATTGCCCAGAAGATCATGGGAACACTGGGAGAGATATTTGCTCCCCTGATCCCGGCCCTGATCTGCGGCGGTCTTGTGCTCGGTTTCAGAAATGTGATCGGTGAGATTAACTTCTTTAACAACGGTACACAGAGTCTTGCGGATATCTCCCAGTTCTGGTCAGGAATGTACAATTTCCTCTGGCTGATCGGTGAAGCGGTATTCCATTTATTGCCGGTAGGTATCGTATGGTCCATCACGAAGAAGATGGGAACGACCCAGATCCTCGGTATCATCCTCGGCCTGACTCTTGTATCTTCACAGCTGCTGAACGGCTTTGATGTGGCAAATACTCCGGCGTCGGAGATTCCGGTATGGGATTTCGGATTCTTCAAGGTTCAGATGATCGGTTATCAGGGCCAGGTCATCGCGGCGATGATGGCAGGATTCGTACTTGTTTATCTGGAGAAGTTCTTTAAGAAGATATGTCCGGAAGTGATCAGTATGATCGTAGTTCCGTTCTGTTCACTTGTACCGGCAGTTATTATCGCGCATACAATCGTAGGTCCGATCGGCTGGACGATCGGAAATGCAATCGGCAACGTGGTATATGCAGGACTGACATCTGACTTCAGATTCCTGTTTGCGGCAGTATTCGGTCTGTTATACGCACCGCTCGTTATGACAGGTCTTCACCATATGACAAACGCCATCGACTCACAGCTTCTTAACACACCGGCGCATAGCACAATCCTGTGGCCGATGATCGCCCTGTCAAATATCGCACAGGGATCCAGCGTACTTGCAATGAGCGTTCTCCAGAAAAAGAACGAGCGTGCACAGCAGGTTAACGTACCGGCTTGTATCTCCTGTTACTTAGGAGTTACAGAGCCTGCACTTTTCGGTGTTAACCTGAAATATGTATTCCCGCTTGTATGTGGTATGATCGGTTCCTGCTGCGCTGCCATGATCTCCGTAGGCTTCGGAGTTGAAGCCCTAAGTATCGGCGTTGGCGGTCTTCCGGGTATCCTTTCCATCAAACCGGAATACTGGCTGATCTTCCTCTTTGCTATGGCGGTTGCTATTGTGATTCCGTTTACACTGACATTTATTGTAGGCCGGATCAAACTTTCAAAAGAAGACAGATTCGGCAGAGAAGACGCAGCTCCGGCAGTCGAGACTGCAGACGGAACAGAAGCAGACAAAGCAGTACAGGCAGCGGACAGCGCAGACTCAGCGGCAGTTTCCAATACAGGCGCGGCTGACGTAAAAGAACTGAAATCAATCCTTGACGGTAAAGTAATGCCGATCGAGGAAGCACCGGACGATGTATTTTCCCAGAAAATCATGGGCGACGGCGTTGCCATCGAACCGTCCAATACAGTCGTAACAGCACCGGCAGACTGTGATGTGAGCGTTGTCATGGCAGACACAGGCCATGCGTGCGGACTGACACTTCCAAACGGAGTGGAGCTTCTGATCCATGTCGGCGTTGATACGGTAGATATGGGCGGCGACGGATTTAAGCTTCTTGTAAACGAGGGCGACCATGTAAAGGCAGGACAGAAACTGATTGAATTCGATCCTGAGAAGATCAAAGCGGCGGGGCATCCGTGTACGACGATGCTGATCGTGACCGCAGAGGGAAGCGCGGCTAATATTCAGATGCATTCCGGAATGGAAGCAAAAGCAGGCGAGACAACGGTTATCTCATGGGACTGATCAAGGAAAGGACAGGGCTGTAAAACAATGAAAGATTTCAGAAAAAGTACTGTATATCAGATTTATCCAAAATCATTCTGCGACACAAATAAAGACGGACTTGGCGATCTGCGCGGCGTGATCAGCAAACTTGATTATATTAAAGAACTCGGCGTTGATTATATCTGGCTTACTCCGTTTTTTGTATCTCCTCAGAATGACAACGGCTATGATGTGGCGGACTATTATAACATTGATCCGGGATACGGGACAATGGAGGATGTAGAAGAGCTGATCTCAGAGGCGGATAAGCGTGGTATGGGCCTGATGTTCGATATGGTGTTCAACCATGTTTCAACAAATCATGAGTGGTTCCGGAAAGCCAGGGCAGGCGATCCGTATTACAAAGATTTCTTCATCTTCCGCAAGGGGAAAGACAACGGAGAACCTCCCACAAACTGGGAGAGCAAGTTCGGCGGAAACGCATGGGAATATGTAGAGAAATTTGATGAATACTATCTGCATCTGTTCGATGTGACACAGGCAGACCTGAACTGGGAAAATGAAAATGTCAGAAAAGAGATACAGAAGATCTTGAAGTTCTGGATGGAGAAAGGCGTCAAAGGATTCCGTTTCGACGTGATCAACCTGATCAGCAAAGCATGCTACGAGGATGACGACATCGGCGACGGCCGCAGATTCTATACCGACGGCCCGAAGATCCACCAGTATCTGAAAGAGATGCACGACGCGACATTCGGAAACGCAGAAGGCTTTGTGACAGTAGGCGAAATGTCAAGTACTACGATCGACAACTGCTATCAGTATGCGGGACGTGACACCGGAGAGCTCTCCATGGTATTCAGTTTCCATCATCTGAAAGTAGATTTTATGGGCAACGAGAAATGGGTGCTTGTGCCGGCTGATTTCCAGAAGCTCAAAGATATCATCTTCGAGTGGCAGACAAAGATGGCAGAACATAACGCATGGAACGCTGTATTCTGGTGCAACCATGATCAGCCCCGTGTCGTATCCCGCTTTGGCGATGAAGGAAAATACTGGAAAGAGTCGGCAAAGATGCTGGGAACGATCATACACTGCCTGCGCGGTACACCGTATGTATATCAGGGCGAGGAGCTGGGCATGACAAACACAGACTTTACAGACATCTCGCAGTTTAAGGATGTAGAAAGCCTGAACCATTATCAGATCCTTCAGGATAAAGGGCTCTCGGCTTCCGACGCCCTGCGTATCATACAGATCCACTCCCGTGACAACGGGCGCACGCCGATGCAGTGGGATGCTTCCAAATACGCAGGCTTTACCTCAGAGGACAGCGCGGAACCGTGGATTGCGGTAAACAGCAACCACGAAAAGATCAATGCTGCCGACCAGCTCAAAGATGAAGACTCTATCTTCCACTATTATCAGAAGCTGATCGCCCTCAGAAAAGATTCCGAAGAGTCCGATGTTATCGCATATGGCGATATCGAGCCGCTGGCGCAGAAAGATCCGTCCGTATTCGCATACCGCAGGACTTATGACGGCCATGAACTGATCGTCACGGCAAACTTCTACGGAAAAGAATACCACTGGAAGAACGCTCCGGCTCTCAACGGATTCAAAAAAGTGCTGGGGAACTATGAAAACACTGAGATAGCTGAAGATGGTACGATGAACATGAAACCATACGAAGCGGCAGTGTGGTATCGGTAAAATTCGATTTTTCATACCAGCTCAGGAAAGTAAAAGCGTTTGAAAAGGGAGAAGATACGGAATGACTGACTCACGTATCCGCAGGCAGAGGAAAGGTTGATTCCGGCTCCGGTTACAGAGAATAACGCAAACTAATAAATCAGCATATCAGCTAAAAGCAAAACGGGCACGCGAAGAACTCCTTACGTCAGACAACTTCGCGTGCCCGTTTAACGCTGCTCTTCTGATTTTAAGCTTGCCTAATTCTCTTCCACAGTCGCCGTTATCAATCTTCCTCTGCCCGTAGATTGTGCATCAGGTCAGACGTATTTGTTTACTTTTCCTGCTCATCCTTTTTTGTCGGGAACCGTTCCCGGTTATGAAGATTTCTGGTTCCGCTTGTTCCTGCAGATAAATATCAATCAAGCGGACCAGAAATCAATTCGGTTCGAATTCGGACCGAAAGATCAACAAATCTTATATTGGCCGAAACAATGAGATTATAGTCGGGGAAGTCGCTTCTTCTCCCCGTTTGCATGAGAATTTTCGGAATGTGAAAGAAAGCAGCCGGGAGGCAGGTATTGCGTACGCACCGTTGAAGCAGCGTCGGCACTTAGAGCGCGTTTTTTGCGCTCTTATGTACCGTTACGCTGCGACCGAATGAAAATGTGTGTGTTAGCAATACCTGCCTCCCGGCGGATACTTTATCAGTCCGATAAATCGAGATTTATGTTCCTGAAAATCCCCCTCTTTTCTTTACGATATAGATCGGTCGTTTCTTACTCTCCATATAATCCTTTGACACATACTGTCCCAGTATAGAGATAAAGAACATCTGCACGCCGTTGAGCAGCAGGATCAGGCATACAAGGAGCGGGATTCCGGTCAGGCCGCCGCCAAATATCAGAGCCCATGCTCCGGTCAGGACTGCGGCGAGGATCAGCAGAGCCCCGGTGGTCCCTGCCATGGTGACAGGAGCGGAGGAGAAGGACAGTATGCCGTCCACTGCATATCGGAAGAGAGACCGCAGGGACCATTTCGTTTCGCCGGCTGTCCGCTCTACATTGTGGAAAGGAATCCACTTTGTGTCAAAGCCGACAAAGGAAAAGATTCCTTTCATATATCGGTTGTATTCTTTCAGTTCAAGAATGGAATCAGCCATTGCCCGGCTCATCATGCGGAAATCTCCCTTACCGTCTCCCATATCCAGTTTGCAGGTTTTACGGATGATCTTATAGAACGTGCGGGAGAGGAGACTGCGGAGTTTATTTTCGCCGGTGCGGTCTTCGCGCAGTCCCGCACAGCAGTCATAGCCTTCCGTTTTCAGTACATGGTACATTTCTTTCAAAAGCTGGGGCGGGTGCTGCAGGTCCGCGTCCATAAATACACAGTAATCTCCTGAGGCATTCTGCAGACCGGCATACATGGCGGCTTCTTTCCCGAAGTTCCTTGAGAAGGAGATATATCTGCACCGGCTGTCCGTGCGGCAGAGACTTTCAAGAATATCAGGTGTATGGTCGCGGCTTCCGTCGTCTACAAATAGAAATTCGCACTCCGCTCCGTCGATACCGCTTACTGCTTCAGAAGTAACGCGGTAAAATTCCGGCAGGGCTTTCTCTTCATTATAACAGGGAACGATGATACTGATCTTATCCATGGTTGACGACCTCCTTTTTAAAAATCCCGAATTTACACAATACATAATTCCCGATCACAGTGATCACGCTGACAGCTAATTTTGCCGGAAAAGCGGCTGTATCCATCTGGCTTATGAGCAGCCAAAGAAGAACATTTTCCACGATCAGAGTTACGAAGCGCAGTGCCGCGAAAGATGCAAGTTCACCGGCGATGTGTTTCTCTGAATGAAAGACCAGGCGGCGGTTCAGAATATACGCCGTGAGAACAGCGCCTGCCCATGCCGCGCTGTTGGCGGCAAGATAGGGGATATGCATGGCAAGAAATCCTGCGTAAAGAAGATAGTTGACGCCTGTGGTCACCACTCCGCTGATCAGATAAGTAATAAGTTCTCGTTTTATTTTCATAGACAATTCCTCCCTACATCGTGTTTGCTTCGGCGCAGAAATATATACAAGAGATAGATGACATATCCGGCTGATGCGGCTGTGCTGACGATACAGCCTGCTGTTTTTCCGGGCGGGGAGAAACGGAATTTTATAGTGTGCTGCCCCTCCTCAAGATAAGCACCGGCAAATGCTTCGTTTATTTTTACAAGTTGTGCAGTTTTTCCATCCACCAGGATCTCAAGTCCGTTCTGCAGAGGGATGGATGTGGCAAGATATCCCTCGCTCTGCGCGTTTATTGTGCCGGAGTCGGTCAGCGGAGTGTATTCTTTCGCTGTCAGCAGAGATTGGTCATAGAGATACCAGCGGATATCGGACAGGCGGTAATGCCCCTTGGAAAATGTAATCTCCAGCCGAGCTACACCGGCAGCCGAATCTGTAGAAAACTGGTAGTGGAACTGATCATTCCCATTTGGATACGGGGCAAATGCACCGGACAGTTTGTTGCGTATCTTGTTAATGTCGATGACGACGGCCTTTGTCGTCAGATTCTCAACATCAAACTGACAGAGTAAAATGCAGTCAGGCTGTGGATTCTGTATGTCAAGAGTCAGCGTGCAGTCCTTTTTTGCAGTGACTTCCCAGCCTTTGTCTGTGCGTGTGATGTCAAGCCCGTCCGGGAGCTCGTCAGTTTTGAACTCAGGCGTATACGGTTTCACATTTTCTGCCGACAGATTTTCCTGCCCGCTGTCAGATGGATCCGAACTGTCTTCAACAATAGTCTTCTGTGTGATGACATCCAGCTTTTCAAGTGGTCCCAGTGTGTTGAACCATTCCTGTGAAACAACATCATCTGTAAAATACACAGCCGGCAGGACGTCAGGATTCTCGGCGAGAACATTATTCCCGGACTGTAAAACTTTTTTGTATCCCGCAGGAATATCATCGGAAGTCGTCTCCAGATACCGGACGCCCAGCAGCTGCAGCATAAACGGATTATCTGAAGTCAGCAGCGCCACTCGGTTATTGATCCGGATCGGAGTCATAAGCGTGTCATAGTACAATTCGGAATATTCCCCGTTTGTGACAGAAGAATACATCGTACTGCGCACTTGTGATGTATTCAGCTCATTTCCGCTGACAAGGGGGCTGAGCAGACTGTCAAAATGATAGAGCGGATCAAACTGTACCTGTTTTAGTGCGTCAGCCGTAAAGCCCGGTGACACATCCGTTTCTTTAACCCAGTCTTCTGTACCTGCCGTAGACAGATACATTCCGACCGGCGATATGATAAGAAGGATAGCGGTCAGCCAGCCGCCGATAGTATGCAGCCGGCCTGTAGAATCCGTCCATCTGTCTGCATGTCTGTATTTTCCCCATAGCCTTGCCGTCAGGCACAGGCAGAACAGGAGTCCGAGCTCCAGCATGATCCACGGGAACTGTACCTGACTGAACCAGAGCAGGCTTACCGGGAGCATGACGGCGAAGGGCCAGAGCGGAACGGTTTGCCCCTTTTGCTTTAGGTCTGTTCCGCCGGATCTGTACATTTCCAGTAATTGCACACAGTGCAGGATGACCAGAGGCATAAACGGGATCAGGATCTTCGGCCGGGCATACAGCGTGCCGTTTAGCAGATAGGAGAAAACCCCGAACATCCCAAACAGCAGGAAGAGAATGCTGCCCGGCCGGAATGTTTTGACTTTCAGCCCTGCCAGTACTGCGTAAAAACAGATCAGTGTAAGTCCCATCCCGTATTCGTTAAACAGAATATTGTTAAAGACAGGATTGGGACCGAACAGCTCCAGCAGCTGAAGTAATCCCATGCCCGTTCCGCTCCGTCTGTGTTCCAGCAGCACCAGGGCCGTGGGAAGCAGGAGCGCCGCCGCCATCGCCGCGGCAAGGACAGCAGAAGGGATATATCGTTTCACAAATGACCCTTTCCAGAATTCCCTGCCTTCCGTCCGGTACCAGTACCATCCGACTGCAGCAAAAGCAGAGACGGCAAAGTAAAAACTGGAGAGACAGACCAGCAGGAGGCACAGCGGCAGCCATTGAAAGCGCTTTTTCCTGATACACAGGAAAGCCGCAAGCAGAAACGGCAGATAATTTACAAACATGATCTGACGGTGCATATGGAAGAGGCATCCTGCGGTCATAAACAGGATACTTCCCAGCCATGCGATAAGCGGAGATGCCTGCTCTGTTCTCAGCCAGACAAACATGAGGAGAACGGAGCCCAGATATGTGATCAGCATATACCCGATCATGATATTTACCATAGGCACCTGTGGCAGCAGACATCCGATCAGGATGTCAGGCCTTAGGAAACCATAGTAGGCAAACTGATATCCGTTGGAGCCACCGCCCAGATTTATCCATGATGGCAGCAGAGTGTGCTGCTTAAGACATGTATTACGTATCGTTTCCGCCAGAGTGACATGCTGGCTCAGCCAGTCGGTATTTGACCCGTATACATATCCATCCGGAATGACAGCGGCGGTCAGTATTATAAAAATCAGGATGAGGGAAACGGGGTAAAACCATTTCTTCATCGTCTGCATTCCCCCTTTCAACAATCACAGAATAATACACGTTTCTTAAAAATTGCCGGAACCGAATCTAAAGAATTCTTAAGAAACCCTTCAGAGAAGATAAAATCGTGTATAATCAGACACAGAACGGGCTTAGAACAGGGGGACAGTCAAGTGGAAATGTATGCGGAACAAACAGAGAATAAAGCGCCGAGAGTGCTGATCGTCGATGATAATCCAGAGATCCGTGAGATCATTCATATACTGCTCGGAGGCGAGGGGTATGAGCTGGAAGAGGCCAAAAACGGAGATGAAGCACTCAGGAAAGCGGAGGAAAATGCATTCGATCTTATTATCCTGGATATTATGATGCCCGGCATGGACGGATATCATACATGTATGGAGATCAGAAAGAAGAGTAATGCCCCGATCCTGTTCCTCAGCGCAAAGACACAGGAGGGGGACAAGATGCTCGGGTTTTCAAGCGGAGGGGACGACTATCTTGCAAAGCCTTTTTCCTACAATGAACTGGTAAGCCGTGCAAAAGCCCTGATCCGGCGTTATCAGGTTTATAAAGGAAAGCAGGAAAATGTCACAGGTATCGGAGCGCAGGCGGAAACGATTCAGGAAAGACAGCGGATACCGGCAGACGGACATCGGCTCTTTTCGGACAGAAATATTCTTCGGCTGCACGATCTGGAGATCAATGAAACATCAGAGACGGTCACACGCGATGGCCGCTCGGTCGTTCTGACAGACACAGAATATGAAGTCCTGCACCTTCTTGTGAAGAACCGCCGCCAGATATTCTCAGCGGAACGTCTCTATGAGGCTGTCTGGCAGGAGCCGTATTATTACGGAGCAAATAATACGGTCATGGTCCATATCCGGAATCTGCGCAGAAAGATAGAGAAAGACCCGAAGAATCCGGAATTGATCAAGACAGTGTGGGGAAGGGGGTATCGCTGTGACTAAAGGAGTAAAACATGGAAAATCCAGAGTAAAGAAAGCTGCTATGGATGCCACAGAAAAGATCGGGAGCTGGAAGATACGCACGAAAATGATCTTCCTGCTCTTTGTGATGGCAACCATAAGCATTTCCCTTTTCGCCTTTTTGTGGAGACATCAGGTGGACGCGGCCGATCTGCTGGAGCGGGCTGGGATCGTCACATGGTTTGATTCTGACGAATTTTTGGAAAAAGCGGAAGCAGCGGCAAAATATTATAATGTTCCTGAATCAGAGGATGACGAAGACGGGAAAAAAGTATTTGAGCCGTTTCTTGATCTGTTGGTGGATGATTATACAGGTGTTTCGATATACGGGATCGATGACGGGCTTTACCGTTACGGACGGACACCGAAGATTCTGAATCATTTTATATTCGGATCGATACTGGCTTCCAGCCAGTCTATTCTCGGGGAGCAGTACGGCGATATTCCCATGAAATTTGCAAACGGTACTTATGACATGATTTATTACTCTTACAACAGGAGCAAGTTTACTTATCCGTACGTTATTGCAAGTATTATCCTGTGCGTGGCTGTATTCCTGTCAGGTATCCTTATTTTTCTCGGCAGGATGATGAAACGGGTGTCTGCCGTAAAAGATGCAATCGTCCGCATGTCTGTGGGAGATTTGAGTTCTCATGTGCCGCCCTGCGGAGCGGATGAAATCGGCGTCGTGTCGAAGGAACTTGACACACTGAGACAGACACTGCAGGAGAATATCCGTCGGGAGAGTGAAAGCCGGCAGGCAAACCAGGATCTCATCACAGCCATGTCCCATGATCTCAGGACTCCTCTCACTGTACTTAATGGCTATCTGGAAGTACTGAAATTAAAGCGTGCCGATCCCGATGCGCAGGAGAAATATGTGGATCGCTGTCTGGAAAAAGCCGCAGATATAAAAGTGCTTACGGACCGCATGTTTGAATATGCCCTTGTATATGAGGAAAATGAGACCGCAGAACTGAAACCTCTTCCTGTATCTGCACTGGCCGAATGTATTCGGGAGAACTGCGAGTTTATACGGATTGCCGGATTTGCCGTAGAAGAACAGTTTCAGTGTGAAACGGAAAGTGAGATATATGGGGATGAGATTATGCTAAAGCGGATTTTCAGCAATCTCTTTTCCAACATATTAAAGTATGGTGATAAAAGGGGGGAGGTAACTGTACAGATTTATCCGGAATGCGGCAGGATCAAGATCCTGATGACAAACCTGATCAAAAAAGATGCATCTGACACCGAAAGTAATCAGATTGGATTGCGCAGCGTCAGAAAAATGATAGAGATGCATCATGGGGAATTGTATACATTTGTAGAAACAAATATATATACGGTTCAGATCATGTTTGACCTGATTCATAAATATAGTGGTTGTGATAGGAGCAGGCATCAAGGATAAGTAAAATTATCAGAAAATTCAAACAAAACGAATATAATAATAAATTTATTTTAAATAAAAAGCATAAAATGTATTGACAAATTTGGAAGCGAGTGATATTATAAAACCATCCAAAAGAGATCAGTACAAAATAACATCTCAAAAGGATATTTAACTAAGAGAACAATCAGATATGAGTTGTTCAATTAGATTAAAAATACAGGGCAGCAGGAGGTAAGTCCAATGGACAGTATAGTTTCAGTTAATTATCAATATGTCAGTGGTACGGCAAATGAAAGTTCCTGTGATGTAAGAGACCTTTGCTGGAGAGAAGATCAATAATCCGGAAATATTTACAATGAGAAGAGAATGATCGGAGTGTACGGAATCCGGATGAAAATCAAATAAGATTTAACATTTGCAGACGTATTGAATATAGATACCACATATAGCAGAATTTCGAAAGATGTGTAAAGAAACATTGAGTAGAATACTATTTTATAGTAAAGGGCACATAGTTATAGAAGTAATAATTTAGTAGGTTTTAAGAGTATCGGGAAAGATATTGTTAGAAGTGAACAATTATAGGAAGAATAACCTGGATAGCTCTTTAAAAAATATAAAATAGTACCAGTGTACGGAACGAAAGTGAAAGACATAAGGATGCTGCTATGAACCTCAATTTGTTATTGAAGGAGGGAAGGTTTAATAAGCTGGTCTTAATAAATCGACCGCTGATCAAATAACAGATGGCAGAGGTCTCACAGGAACATAATCTACATATTTCCTCCGATTTATGATATATAAAGATGGTAAAATTAAATAAATTATGAAATGCATCTTCAATGTCAACTGGAGATGCATTTTTTTGACATTATGCACCTCATATGATAAACTATTGAAAGAATATCGTCTTGAAGTATAGACAGATGCAGATCGATGAAATATTATTTTCGATGAGGTGATTGCAGTGGACAAGTACGAATATAAGTTAAAAACTGAGCAGATGCTCGAACTTATGGAGGACGGCTCATATAAAAAAGCCGCCGAGATTGCGGATACGATCGATTGGAAGAGAGTTCGCAATGCGGCTATGTTAACAAATGTCAGTGATATTTATGAAAAGAATAAAGAATACGAAAAGAGTTACAATGTACTGAATCTTGCGTATCACCGTGCTGAAGGCAGCCGGAAGATCATCAGTAAACTCTGCACGCTGGCCTTAAAAACCGGAAATGTGGACGAAGCGATCGATTTTTACGATGAATTTATGCAGATTGCACCGAAAGATCCGAATCAGTATATCTTAAGATATCAGATCCTGCGTGCACAGAGGGCGCCTATTGAGCAGCAGATCGAGGCTCTGGAGGAATATAAGAAGTCAGAGTATATTGAAGAATGGGCATATGAGCTGGCTAAATTATACCAGGAAGCGGGTATGACGGCAGAGTGTCTGGAAGAATGTGATGATCTGATTCTATGGTTTAGTGAAGGACAGTATGTATATAAAGCTATGGAACTGAAGATGCAGTATAAGCCTCTGACGCCTTCCCAACAGGAAAAGTATGATAAGAGATATGAGAAGCTGTCGGCCGAGACAGAGGAAATGCCCGATATAGCAACCTATGCGGGAGAGCCTGAAGAGGAAGAGTCTGAAGAGGCAGATCCGGAGGAGCCGCTTGATGAGACAGATAAGTCGATAGATGATAATGCCGATATTAAGACAGCGGATATTGTAAGCGAGGGAGATATTGTTGATTCGGAGGCTGTAGAAGTATCTGCGGCAGATACAGCAGATACAGAAGTAGAAAGTGGTTCTGCGGACATTGAAATCCCGGAGGAAACTACAGTCAAGAAAAAGAAGATCGGTAATACTATGCCGCTGGATGAGGCACTCAGACAGCTGCTCCATCCTGAAAAAGAGACAAGGAATGAAGTTGGAGATCCTGAAGAGGAGCCGGAATTAGGTGATTTGGAGCAGGCAATCGATGAGATTGAGTCAGTTGCCGATATGGATATTGTAAATGAGATCGCAGTGAAAAAGAAAAAAGCTTCTTCAGCCGGTGAGATGACAGAGATCATTCCTGATGAAGACGAGCAGATAGACGGGCAGATGAATCTTGACGACATCCTGACTGATTGGGAAGGAGAACCGGATACTGATAATACAGAGAATCCGGACGAGGATGTTACGATAGATCTGCCAGAGGATGCTGCCGAAAGGAAACAGGAAGAGTCCGAGGAAGACTTGTCTGAGGACGCTGCCGAAGAGCTGTCCGAGGACATTGCGGAAGATTTATCTGTGGATACTGCTGAAGAATTGTCGGAGACAGATGCGGAAGAGGTCATGGGGGGAGATGACCTGGCGGAGACGGTTGTCGAAGATACGGCTGAGTATGAAGAACTGCCGGTAACGGATGCAGAGGAAATTACCGATGCGGAAGAAATCGAGGAAACAGAATCGAAATCCGAAAAATTGGCTGATCCGGCAGATAGTAAAAATAATGAAGGGGAAAATAGCGGGGAGACTATGGAAGATAATAATAAGAAAAAGACAGAACCAATTCTGCCGCCGGATATACAGCGGCTGATCGATGAGATCGAAGGGGTGATTCCGCCTCAGGAAGAGGAGGAATCAAAACCGGTTAAAAGGACACTGAAGAAAAATAATGTACCTCTTGAAAATATGGGGAAAGTTGCGGATTCTCTTCGGATAGATGACGTGGAATTTGATGATGAGTATTTAGACGATGACGATGAAGCAGAAGAATTAGATGAGCCTTATGATATAGAACCGCAAGAGTATATCGAGGATGAGGCCGAAGATCTGGACGAGGCTGAAGAGTACTATGAGGAAGAAGACGAAGATCTGGATGAAGCTGAAGAGTACTATGAGGACGAGGCCGAAGATCTGGATGAAGCTGAAGAGTACTATGAGGACGAGGCCGAAGATCTGGATGAAGCTGAAGAGTACTATGAGGACGAGGCCGAAGATCTGGACGAAGTTGAAGAGTACTATGAGGACGAGGCCGAAGATCTGGACGAAGCTGAAGAGTACTATGAGGACGAGGCCGAAGATCTGGACGAAACTGAAGAGTACTATGAGGATGAGGCCGAAGACCTGGATGAGGATGAAGAATACTTTGAGGAAGAGTCTGAAGATGCAATAGACCTGGATGAAGAATTCAGAGTTAATCCGGATCATGCTGATACACCGGACGATAGAGAAATCCCGGATGATGATGACGACAACATGGATATTCTTTCATCGACAAAACCGCTTAGCCGGAAAGAAACAGCCAAGCTGATTGCTACCGGAAAGACAGCTCCGCTTCCACTGGATGAAATATCAGATGCATTGTCTATGACGGATACGGGATTCATTGTCCATGGCCGTTATGATCTTGAAATGCAGAGCGGTATCGGAACACGAGCCGGTCTGACGGAAGAACAGAAGAAGCTCTTTTCGTATTTCGTGCCGGTACGAGGAATGAGCGAACAGCTTGTAGATGTTCTTGAACAGGATAAGAACTGCACTAACAGACAGGGAACTTCAAGGACAGGCAATCTTCTGATCGTGGGAAATAAAGGAAATGGAAAAACGGTGCTTGCCGTGGATGTTGTAAAAGCGATTCAGAAACAGCGTAACATTCGTCAGGGTAAAGTGGCGATCGTGACAGGAGATTCCCTGAATAAGAAGAAGATCAGCGATATTTTTGATAAGCTGTACGGCGGAGCGCTTATTATCGAGAAAGCCGGTAAAATGAATGAACGAACGGTTGCCCGTTTGAATAAGGCGATGGAGAAAGATACCGGAGAATTGCTCATCGTTTTGGAGGAACAGCGAAAACCGATCGACAGGCTTCTGTCCTCGAATCGTGAATTCCGCAGGAAATTCACATCGCGTCTGGAAGTGCCGATTTTCATTAATGATGAACTGGTTACTTTTGGTCAGACTTATGCGCAGGAGAACGGATACCGGATTGACGAAATGGGAATCCTTGCACTGTATAGCAAGATCGATTCGCTTCAGAGAGAGGATCATGCGGTTACAGTAGCCGAAGTCAAAGGCATTATGGATGATGCGATTCAGCATTCACAGAAAGCTTCGGCGAAGAAACTTGTGAAACGGGTATTTGGAAAAAATACGGATGAATCAGACCGGATCCTGTTGTCAGAAAAAGATTTTAATATTTAAGAGAGAAGAACATATACTGATTATATGTACAGGCGGCTTGAGCAGGCCGCCTGTTTTAATATGCAGCGATAAGAGCAAGACGATGGGAAAAGAAAAATAGTTGCTATTTTTCAGTTTGCTGACGGCTTGGCTCTTTCTTTTTCTGACACTATAAAGTATAATATATGTATTATTATAAAAATGAGCGATGAGGTGGCTTTTATGAAAAAGGGAAAAAGCACAAAGAAAAAACTGGAGCCTTTTGAGATTGGGGAACTGGACCAATATTTATTCGGCCAGGGAAACCATTATGAGATTTATGAGAAGATGGGGGCTCATAAAGTAACTTACAAAGGACAGGAAGGAGTTTACTTTGCTGTATGGGCACCCAATGCCCGCAGAGTTGCTGTCGTAGGTGACTTTAACGGCTGGGATTTTGAAGCGAATTATATGGAACGCCAGGAGCCGGTCGGCATCTATACCTGCTTTGTGCCGGGAGTCAGAGAAGGGGATCTGTATAAATTCTGTATTGAGACTCAGCAGGGAAAACGTATCTTTAAGGCGGATCCATTTGCCAATTACGCAGAACTCAGACCGGGAACAGCTTCCCGGGTGACAGATATTTCTCATTTAAAGTGGACGGACAGTGCATGGATGACACGGCGTGAAACATGGGATCACAGAGAGAATCCTATGTCGATCTATGAAGTTCATCTTGGATCATGGATGCGGCATCCGGGAAGAGATGACGAAGGATTTTACACTTACAGAGAATTTGCGGATGCAATTGTAAAATACGTAAAGGATATGGGATATACT
The DNA here is from genome assembly GCA_019118885.1 of Candidatus Mediterraneibacter surreyensis. Lineage (GTDB taxonomy): Bacteria > Bacillota > Clostridia > Lachnospirales > Lachnospiraceae > Mediterraneibacter > Mediterraneibacter surreyensis. The sequence continues at coordinate 36,066 of DWYB01000081.1, forward strand.
CATGTGGAGCTGATGGGAATGGCTGAACATCCTTTCGATGGTTCCTGGGGATATCAGGTTACCGGATATTACGCGCCGACTTCAAGGTATGGCACTCCGGAAGATTTTGCATATATGATCGATCATCTGCATCGGAATAACATCGGCGTTATCCTCGACTGGGTACCGGCGCATTTCCCGCGGGATGCCCACGGACTGGCTGATTTTGATGGAACACCGACTTTTGAATATGCTGATCCGAGAAAGGGAGAGCATCCGGACTGGGGGACGAAGATTTTTGATTATGGAAAGCCTGAAGTCAAGAATTTCCTCATTGCAAATGCATTGTTCTGGATAGAGCATTATCATGTGGACGGGCTGCGTGTGGATGCTGTGGCTTCCATGCTGTATCTGGATTATGGAAAACAGGACGGCCAGTGGGTCGCAAATAAATACGGCGGAAATGAAAACCTTGAGGCAATCGAGTTCTTCAAGCATCTGAATTCAGTTGTGCTGGGAAGAAATAAGGGCGCTGTTATGATCGCTGAAGAATCTACAGCATGGCCGAAGGTAACGGGCGCGCCTGAGGACGGCGGGCTTGGATTCAGCCTGAAGTGGAATATGGGATGGATGCATGATTTTATAGAATACATGAAGCTTGATCCGTACTTCAGGAAAAATGCGCACCATATGATGACATTTGCCAGCTCTTATGCATACAGTGAGAATTATATTCTTGTTCTTTCTCATGACGAGGTGGTGCATCTGAAGTGTTCAATGCTTAATAAGATGCCAGGGCTTGGATTTGATAAATATGCAAATTTGAAGGTTGGCTATGCATTTATGATGGGCCATCCGGGGAAAAAGCTCCTCTTTATGGGACAGGAATTCGCGCAGCTTCGGGAGTGGAGTGAAGAGCGTGAGTTAGACTGGTTCCTTCTGGCGGAACCGGAACATCAGGCGATTCAGAACTGGTACAGGGATCTGCTTCATCTGTACAAGAAAAACAAGGCTTTGTATGAGATGGACTCTCATCCGGAAGGATTCGAGTGGATCAATGCGGATGATATTTTCCGCAGCATCTACAGCTTTGAGAGACATTCCAAAGATAATAAGAAAAACCTGCTGTTTGTATGCAATTTCACTCCGATGGAACGGCCGGATTACCGTGTAGGCGTAACCCGGAGAAAACAATTGAAACTCGTTTTAAACAGCGATGAGAAAAAATATGGCGGAAAAGGCGTTGAAAGGCCACTGATTTATAAACCGGTGAAACAGGAGTGTGACGGGCAGAAATATTCAATCGCATATCCGCTTCCGGCATACGGAGTTGCAGTTTTTGAATTCTGATAGAAAATATAGTTTTTTAAGAAAATGACATATATGACAAAAAATAACTGAAAATAAAGCCATGGTTCGACACTTGTAAAGGAAATCGTCCCATGGCTTTTAAAAATGTATAAAAACTATAATTAAATTAAAAAAATATTCATAAAAATATATAAAAATTCGGATGGAGATGATATAATAAACCACGTACACACAAAAAATGGAAGGAGAGATTTAAATGGACAATCAATTGGCACTACTGACACTATGCGGCTCCATTATCGCGCTTTTGTTTGTGGCAAGCAGAGCGCAGAAGGTACTCCGTTTCCCGGAAGGAAACGATACCATGAA
>DWYB01000082.1 GCA_019118885.1 Candidatus Mediterraneibacter surreyensis
TTCAAAGGACTGAACAAGAGACGCTTGAACACCTTTTTGAACACCTACGTTAGATGAAGCCCTCAAAGCCCCTTTCTTACAGTGTTTTTTGAGTAGTTTATTGGTTCAAATCCGGTCTGCGCCTCTTGTCAGAATAGAGAGAAATGCTGAAAAACAGTGTTTCTCTCTTTTTTGTGTGTTTGAACGCCATGACAGACTGGAATACGCAATATCCTCATTTTGTGAATGCCTGCCAAATTGTTGCCTTTCTCTGCTGAACGGTGACAGTTCAGCCCGCGCCATTCGCAAAGTCGCACCGGCGTGCTAACTGCGGTTACGCCGAACAATTTCCCGTGAGAAAATCGGGTGACTCCGGGTCTGCAGTATGCTAAAATAGTAACTGTCTAAGAAAATGAGAATGGAGGGAAACTATGTTTGATCCAAACAGCACATTTTTATTTATCCTTGCCGGGCTGGTCATCCTTTTTGTGATCGCCCAGTCCGTATTCTTCCTTGTCAGGGCGTACCGGAGAGGAAAAGCGCTCGGCATGGATATGAAGCAGATCAGAAAGACGATTCTTTCTACTGCGGTCTTTACTTTTGCTCCGGCGGTATCGATCCTGCTGGGAGTCATCACGCTTTCTAAATTTCTGGGGCTGCCGCTTCCGTGGCTGCGACTGAGCGTCATCGGCGCCATTACCTATGAACTGCCGGCAGCGACTACAACGGCAAATGCACTGGGAATCACGGCATTATCCGAGACGATTACAGATCCTCAGGTCTATACTGCGATCGCGTGGGTCATGACACTGGGGATTTTTCCGGGGCTGATATGGGTGCCGCTTTTTATTAAGAAGATACAAGGCGGTCTCATGAAGATCAAGAATAAGGACAGCAAATGGGGCGATATCCTGATGACGGCCCTGTTTCTTGGTATGATCTCTGCGTTCCTCGGGATGGTATTTGCGGATATCCGGTCAGGGCTTGCCGGATGGATTCCGATCTTCGTCCTGCTGTTTTCGGCATTTGTTATGGGAATTTGTGGACTTTTAGTGAAGAAATGCGGCATGAAGTGGCTGGAAAACTATGCGCTTCCCATCAGTATGCTGTGCGCGATGGCGTTTGCAGTCGTGATCACTCCGCTGATCGTGTGAGCTTGAAGGAGGAATGAAAAAATGAAAGAAAAAAATACAAAGATATCAAATCCTGCAGGCGGACGCAGTTATGAGGATATGACACATCTGTACGGAAGGATCTGGATCCTGAGTGCTCTTGGTATGATCTTTGCCTATCCGATCGTGGCATGCATTTACTATGATGCATGGCCGGGGATCGTTCCTGTGCTCAAGGGTCTGATCGGCGTTGCCCCGATCTTCTGGACAGTAGGTCTCATTGAGGTGCTGACGTTCGTGCCTATGCTGGGAACAGCAGGCTCCTATCTTGCATTTGTCACAGGAAATCTGACCAATCTGAAAGTGCCGGCAGCACTGACAGCCATGGAAAATGCACGGGTGAAGCCGGGGACGGAGGAAGGTGAAGTGATTTCAACGATCGCGGTGGCTACGTCCTCTATTGTAACGACCGTGATCATCGCCGTCGGAGTAGCTCTGCTTGTGCCGCTGACCCCGATCCTGAACTCTCCGACCCTCAAACCTGCTTTCGATAATATATTGCCGGCACTGTTCGGAGGGCTTGCAGTAGTGTATGTGAGTAAGAACTGGAAAATCTCGATTGCGCCGCTTGTATTTATGGTGGTGCTCTTCCTCTGTGTTCCATCCCTGTCAGGCTCGGTGGGGGTTCTTGTGCCTGTAGGCGCGATCATCGCTATTGGGGCGGCAAGGATTTTGTATAACAAAGGAAAACTGTGAAAGGAGTTGTAACAACGTGATCGTATTATATATCGTGCTTGCAGTTATAGTGATTTTCCTCGCAGTGCTACTGATCCGCGCGGCGCTGTTCCGGCCTCATCCGGAGCTGATCCCATCGGGAGAGAAGGTGGAGCTTGACGAGAAGAAGATCGTTAACGATATGGTGGAGATGATCCGCTGCAAAACTGTCTCTTATAATGATGAAAGTCTGATCGATAAAGAGGAGTTCAGAAAATTTCAGGACCTCCTCCCAAAGCTTTATCCGAAGGTGCATGAGACCTGCCCGCGGGAATTCGTGGGAGTGAACGGTATGATGTACCACTGGAAAGGAAAGAAACCGGAAGATCCGGTCGTCCTGATGGCCCATTATGATGTGGTCCCGGTGGAAGAGGCGCTGTGGGATAAGCCGGCTTTTGAAGGGATCGTGGAGGACGGAGTGATCTGGGGACGGGGAACTCTTGATACGAAAGGGACATTCTGCGGCATCATGGAAGCCGCGGAGAAGCTGATCACAGAAGGCTTCGTGCCGGAGCATGATATCTATCTGGCGTTTTCGGGACAGGAGGAGATCAACGGACCGTCCTGTCCGGCGATTGTGGACCTGTTCGAGGAGAGAGGGATACGGCCGGCTCTCGTCGTTGACGAGGGCGGCGCGGTTGTGGAAAATGTATTTCCGGGAGTTAACCGGGAATGTGCCCTGATCGGTATTGCCGAGAAAGGTCTTACCAATATTGAATTCAAGGCAAAGAGCGGAGGAGGGCATGCTTCTATGCCGCCGGTACACACGATCGTGGGAGAACTGGCGCAGGCGGTCGTCGATGTGGAGAACCATCCGTTTCCGAGACAGCTTACCAAGCCGGTACGGGAGATGCTGGATATACTTGGGAGACATTCCGGATTCGCTTATAAGATACTTTTTGCGAACCTGTGGTGTCTGGAGCCGTTATTCGACAGAGTATGCCGGGCGTCCGGCGGTGAACTCAATGCGATGATGCGCACCACCTGTGCCGTGACGAAAATGCAGGGAGGTAAGGCATTCAATGTGATCCCGCCCGCGGCTTCCGTAGGGATGAACCTGCGTCTTCTGGGGAAAGATACTGTAGGATCAGCCAAAGCATATCTTGAAAAGACGATCAATAACCCGGACATTGAAGTATCAGTTTTCGAGGGCCGGAATCCGTCGGCTGAGTCAGATACGGACTGCGCGGAATACACAAGACTGTGCCAGGCTGTTAAAGATACATGGACGGATGCTATCGTTTCTCCGTATCTTATGATGGCGTGCAGCGATTCATGGCATTACTGCCGGATCACGGACAGAGTGTATAAGTTCTCTGCAATGAAGCTGTCGAAAGAAGAGAGAGGAATGATCCATGGAAATAATGAAAGAGTTCCGATTGCGACACTGGTGAAGACGGTAGAATTTTATGTGCGGCTGATGAAAATGTGCTGATATGGAAAGAAAATTAATTTTTTTAATGTTCCTTTAATCTTTTTCATGTATAATGCAGTTACGTGAAGAAAGGAGGAGCGGTTGATGGGAAAAAAGTATCTGATAATCCTTGTGGGATTTATATTAACATTTGCATTGCTGACCGGATGCGGGATGACCCGTACAGTTCAGCGGACACAGACATCTGATGACAGCAGTACACAGCGGGAAGAAGAGCTTCAGGCGGAAATTGATGCGCTTCAGAAGGAAATCGATGATCTGAAGGGCAGCCAGGGAAGTCAGGATCAGCAGAATACCGATCCGGCAGATGACGGGCAGGCGGCGGACAGCGGGAACGGTACACAAAGTTCTTCCGGAAATACCGGCAGCACATCCGGCGTGGCAGTCACACTGGAGGAAGCGCAGAATATTGCGCTTGAGAGAGTGCCGGGGGCCTCGGCACAGAATATATCGATTGAGCTCGATGAGGACGACGGCTGGTATATATATGAAGGGGACATCGTGTATGACGGCATGGAGTATGAATTCGAGATTGATGCGAACACAGGGAATATCCTGAAATGGGAAGAAGAAAGATGGTAATGGAAGAAAATATGCAGATATGAGCAGGATTTCAGCGCCGGACGGCCGGCGCTGAAATCTTTTATTTACGCCGCGGTTTTCCGGTGTTATACTAATGTGTGAATATTGCGATAAGGAGTTTTTGATATGGAACTGACAACGATTCGGGAGTTATTTAAGAACAGGGACGAATACCTTGATAAAAAGGTCACGGTCGGCGGCTGGGTCCGCAGTCTCCGTGATTCCAGGACATTCGGATTTATCGTGGTAAACGACGGCTCTTATTTTCAGCCGCTTCAGGTTGTTTATCATGACAAGATGGAGAATTTTGCGGAAATCTCCAAGTTAAATGTGGGAGCGGCGATCATTGTGACCGGTACATTGGTGGCAACTCCGCAGGCGAAACAGCCTTTTGAGATCCAGGCCGATGAAGTGCAGGTTGAGGGGGCATCCGCACCGGATTATCCGCTTCAGAAGAAGCGCCACAGCTTTGAATATCTGAGGACGATCTCTCATCTGCGCCCGAGAACGAATACATTTCAGGCGGTATTCCGTGTGCGCTCTCTGGCGGCTTATGCAATCCATAAGTTTTTCCAGGAGAGAGGCTTTGTGTATGTGCACACTCCGCTGATCACGGGAAGCGACTGCGAGGGGGCGGGCGAGATGTTCCGCGTGACAACTCTGGATATGGAAAATGTGCCGAAGAATGAGGACGGCACAGTGGATTACACAAAGGATTTCTTCGGGAAAGAGACAAGCCTTACAGTCAGCGGTCAGCTGAACGGCGAGACTTACGCTCAGGCTTTCCGCAGCATTTATACGTTCGGGCCTACATTCCGGGCGGAGAATTCTAACACAACGCGTCATGCGGCGGAGTTCTGGATGATCGAGCCGGAGATTGCGTTTGCAGATCTGGAAGACGATATGGATCTGGCGGAAGACATGCTCAAATATATCATTAACTATGTGCTGGAAAATGCGCCGGAAGAGATGAATTTCTTCAATTCATTTGTGGACAAGGGGCTTCTGGAGAGGCTTCACAATGTGGCAAATTCTGATTTTGCACGTATCACATACACAGAGGCGATCGAACTTCTCGAGAAGAACAACGATAAATTTGAGTATAAAGTGTCATGGGGCTGTGATCTCCAGACAGAACACGAGAGATACCTTACCGAGCAGATTTATAAACGTCCGGTATTCGTGACAGACTATCCGAAGGAGATCAAGGCATTCTATATGAAGCAGAACGACGACGGGAAGACTGTGGCGGCTGTAGACTGTCTTGTGCCGGGGATCGGCGAGATCATCGGAGGCAGCCAGAGGGAGGATGATTACGACAAACTCCTGAACCGTATGAAAGAGCTGGGACTCAAGGAAGAGGATTACGGTTTCTATCTGGATCTGAGAAAATACGGCTCTACAAGACACGCAGGATTCGGTCTCGGATTCGAGAGATGTGTGATGTATCTGACAGGTATGTCAAATATCCGTGATGTGATCCCGTTCCCGAGAACAGTAAACAACTGTGAATTATAGGAAATCTGAATTATAAGAAACAGAATCTGAAAAAGAAAGGGATTTCATCATATATAAAAACAGATAACATTTGGAACAGGCAAGGACGCAGCATTTCCGGTATGCGTCCTTTTCCTTATTTTATCTGCGAAGGGAGAGAGAAGATGAGATTTATCCATACGGCAGATGTGCATCTTGGAGCGCAGCCTGATGCCGGACCGCTTTACAGCGGACAGCGCGGCAGTGAATTGTGGGATACTTTTGAGCATGTGCTTCATGTTTGTGAAAAGGAGAAAACAGATCTGCTGCTGATAGCCGGGGATCTGTTTCACCGTCAGCCTTTGATCCGTGAGCTGAAGGAACTGGATTACCTTTTTGCCGGACTGTCTCATACAAAGGTGGTGCTGATAGCCGGGAATCACGACTATATCAGGAAGGATTCCAATTATCCCGGATTCAGATGGAGCGGCAATGTGTTTCCTCTTTTCGGGAAAGAGCCGGAGTATATTGATTTTCCGGAACTGAATACTGCTGTGTACGGCTTGAGTTATCATAGCAGAGAGATAACCAGACCATTGTACGACGACCTTACCGCTCAGGGAATAGAGAAGATTGAGATTTTGCTTGCACATGGCGGTGATGAGAGACATATTCCTTTTGACGTGCGTGTTTTGGAAAAGTCGGGATTTGATTACATCGCACTGGGGCACATCCATAAACCGCAGACTCTTCGAAAGAACCGCATTATATATCCGGGAGCTTTGGAACCCGTGGATAAGAATGATACCGGCGGACACGGATATGTAAAAGGCGAGATTACGGAACGGGGGATTCGCACACAGTGGGTGCCGTGCGCAAGCAGAGAGTATATCCATCTGGAGATACCTGTGGAACTAAGCGATACAATCGGAAGCATCAGAGATTACATTAGAGAACAAATAAGTGAATATGGAAAAGAAAATGTTTACAAAATTATACTAAAAGGGAAAAGAGATACGAATGTTATTTTTGATACAGAGCGTATGGTAAGCGGGCTGAATGTGATGGAGATCATAGACGAGACGGTTCCCGCTTATGATTTCGAACGGTTATATGAGGAGCATAAGGAGACGATACTTGGGAGATATATCGACTGTTTCCGCGGGTGCGGTGAGGAGAGTATAGAATACCAGGCTTTGTACGAGGGGGTAACGGCGCTTCTTGGCAGCCGGCAGTGAGGAAAGAGACATGGTAATAACAGAACTGTATATCAGGAATTTCGGAAAATTTTCGAACCGTCATTTTTTTCTGAGAGATGGAGTTCAGGTGATCAGCGGGGAAAATGAATTCGGGAAGACCACCCTGCATGCATTTATCCGCGCTATGCTCTTCGGGCTGGAACGAGGACGGGGCAGAGCTGCGGCAAAAGATGATTTCAGCCGCTATGAACCCTGGGAAGATCCCGGATCTTATGCGGGGGTCATGCGTTTTGTCTGCGGAGGGCGCCGGTTCAGGCTTGAGCGGAATTTTGCCAGACATACAAGATCGGTCTCGCTTGTCTGTGAGGATGATGGGGAGGAACTGTCAATTGAACACGGAGATCTGGAGATGCTGCTGGGCGGTATGACGCCGGAACTTTTTGACAGTACAGTATCTGTCGGACAGCTGAAGGCGGAGCCGGGGCAGGATCTGGCGGATGCTTTGGCCAATTATGCGGCAAATTATTATGAGACAGGCGGCGGAGAGTACGATCTGAACGCTGCCATGAAAGCGCTCAATGAAAAAAAGCGGACGACGGTAAAGCAGCTTCGGGAGGAAGAAGCCCTGTATGAGACGAAGCTTCGGAAAATGCAGCAGGAGTGCGGTTATCTGGAAAGAGATATGGAACGGCTTGACAGGGAATATCAGGAAAAAGAGGAGGCTCTGGAAGGTCTGGAACAGGAAGAAAGTTTAGAGCCGGATGTCCCGGTATCCGGTCGGCCGCTGATCTGGAGCGGTATAGGCGGAGTCTGCATCGGTATCCTGGGAGTTCTGTGGTTCAAAACGGCGGGGCAGGAACTGCTCAATATGCCTGCTTTCGTCGGAGCGACAGCAGGACTGGTTGGTCTGCTTGGCGTTATAGCGCTGACAGCGGGGATTATGAGGATGACCCGATGGAGCCGGCGGCAGTCTGGAACGCGGACGGACGGGAAAGATACGAAAGGCAGAGGAACTCCTGACGGAACTGCAGATCAGAGAAAAAGACTGGAATGGGAGCTGGAGCGTATTCGCGGGGAACGAAAAGAAAAGGAAACACGAAAGGAAAATATCCGTGAAGAATATGAAGAGACAGAGAAAAGCGAAAGACAGATCCGGCTGGAGAAACAGTGCCGGGCTTTGGAACTTGCTGAAGAAACGCTGAAGAAAGCAGCCGGCGCTGCAGGAGAGTATATGGAGCGGAGAATGAACCGCCGCGCGTCAGAGATATTCTCAGCGATTACGGATGGGAAGTATCCGTCTCTCGAGATCGATCGGCAGCGAGGAATTACTGTCTGGAATGGAATCCGGAGAATTCCGGCGGAACGTCTGAGCAGAGGAACGGTGGAACAGATATACTTCGCCGTAAGAATGGCGGCGGCTGAGGTGATGGAAGAGGAAAGTATGCCGGTTATACTGGATGATGTGTTTGCATTTTATGATGACAAAAGGTTGGAATGTGTATTAAAATGGTTGAGCAGACAGAAAAAGCAGGTTATAATATTTACCTGCCAGAAAAGGGAAGAAGAGATCCTGAGAGAAATGGAAGAAAGAAGAGTTTCAGATGAAGATAAATTTGCCTAGAAAAGTGCTGATGATCATTAATAATCTGCAGCTTCACGGATATGAAGCCTACGCGGTGGGCGGCTGCGTAAGGGATTCGATCCTGGCCAGGAGGCCTGAAGATTGGGATATTACTACATCTGCAAGGCCGGAAGAGATAAAAAAATTGTTCCGCAGGACAGTAGATACAGGAATCGAACATGGCACTGTCACCGTCCTTTTGGGGAAAGACAGCTATGAGGTGACGACTTACCGGATCGACGGGGCGTACGAGGACAGCCGCCATCCGAAAGAGGTGCATTTTACAAACAAGCTGGAGGAAGACCTGAGAAGGAGAGACTTTACCATTAACGCTATGGCATACAATGATGAGGTGCGCCTGGTGGATGCGTTCGGTGGAATGCAGGACCTGAACCATCATCTGATCCGCTGTGTCGGGGAGCCGAAAGAGAGGTTTTCTGAAGACGCCCTGCGTATACTGCGTGCAGTTCGTTTCTCCGCGCAGCTTAATTTCCCTATTGAACAGCGGACGGCGGAGGCTGTCAGGGAGCTGGCGCCGACGCTGAAAAATATCAGTGCGGAGCGGATTCAGACTGAGCTTGTCAAACTTCTTGTATCGCCTCATCCGGAGCGGATCCAGGATGCATATGAACTGGGGCTCACAAAGGTTATCCTGCCTGAGTGGGATGACATGGTCGGAGTGGAGCAGAACACTCCTCACCACAAATACGATGTGGCCCGCCATACATTATATGCTTTGAAAAACGTAAAGAGAGATAAGATCCTTCGCCTTACCATGTTGTTCCATGATATGGGGAAACCATCTGTGAAGACTACAGATGAAAAGGGGCGGGATCATTTTAAAGGGCATGCTCTGGTCAGCGAGGAGATCGCGCGAAAGGTTTTACGAAGACTGAAGTTTGATAATGACACTGTGAAAAAAGTTACCCGTCTTGTCTGTTATCACGATTACCGGATGGAGGCTACGCCGAAGAATGTACGCCGCGCGATGAACAGAATCGGGGTGGAGTTGTTCCCTTATTATCTTGCTGTCAGGATGGCGGACACGAAAGCTCAGAGTCCATACAGAAGGCGGGAAAAGATTGAGAACATCATTGCCGTGCGGGAGCTTTACCAGGAGATCCTCTTAAATGATGAGTGCGTTACGCTGCGTCAGCTTGCGGTGGGCGGCCGGGAACTGATGGAACTGGGGATGCGTCCGGGCAGAGAGCTGGGAAGCATGTTGAGCGAACTTCTGGAATATGTGATTGATGACCCGGAGCGGAATACAAAAGAGAAGCTTTGTAATTATGTAAAAGAAAAACTTGATTTATGATCATACTCGGGCTGTTCCCGTCATACATTAGAGAGAGTCAGAATACGCGGTGACAGGGGGCAGCCATGAGAGAAGAGTACGAACTGGAAGTATTGGAGAACTATGATATAGAAGTGAGAAGCACCCGAAAGATAAGGGGTGCGTTTTTTTGCGATACAGATAAGGGAACGATGCTGTTGAAAGAGACGAAGCTGTCCGGGCAGCGCGCGCCTTTATTGTATATGGTGCTCAGCCGCATCGAGACGACGGGGAATGTTAGAGTGGATACGCCTGTATTTACAAAGGACGGAGAGCTCCTTGTAAGTTCCAGAGAGGGAAGGCGTTATATGCTGAAAAAATGGTATCAAGGGCGGGAGTGCGATGTGCGGCAGGAACGGGAGGTACTCCGGGGGGCTGAAATTCTGGCGGTACTGCACCGGGAGCTGGAACATATGTCGTCTGATCCGGAATTGCCCTGGCAGAAAGGAAGCTTTCTGGCCGCAAAGGATCCTATGGATGAGATATCCCGGCACAATCGTGAACTGAAGAAAGTCAGGAGTTTTATACGCGGTCGTGTGTCGAAAAACGAGTTTGAATATCTGTTTTTAGACAGTTTCGAAAAAATGTATCGATTAGCGGAAAGTGTTCTGGAGAGAATGAGAAATTCGGGATGTTCCGCTCTTTATCGGGAAAGCACTGTGAAGGATTGTCTTGTGCATGGGGATTATAATTATCATAACCTTATTGTGACAGGAGAAACTATGGCTGTCACAAATTTTGAGCATATGCACTCTGGCATACAGGTACATGATCTATATTATTTTATAAGAAAAACAATGGAAAAATATATTTGGAAACAAAAAACTGGACAAAAAATATTGGAAGCATATGAGAGTGTCCGGCCGCTGAGTCCGCGTGAGAAGGAATATATCGGCCTGTGTCTGGCATACCCGGAAAAATATTGGAAGACGGCCAGTACTTATTATCACTCTAACAAGGCCTGGCTATCTCAGAAATCTGTCGAAAAACTTGAACTGGCAGTGCGCCAGAATGAAGAAAAAAAGGCCTTTCTGGAAAATATTTTTTCCATCAGTATCTAGTAAAGATTTGTTGCCGATTCAGTGGAAACATGATATATTAGTACTGGATTTATTGTGATTTTTCACAGAAAAATCAACAGAAAAAATGGTAGGAGTGGTAAAGATGTATCAGAAAGAATATGAGCGCTGGATGGCAGCAGATCTGGAAGATCCGGACCTGAAACCGGAATTGTCCAAAATCGAGGGAAATGATGATGAGATCAAGGAACGTTTCGCGGTGGCGCTGAAGTTCGGAACAGCCGGACTTAGAGGCGTTCTCGGAGCAGGTACGAACCGCATGAATATTTATGTGGTGCGCCAGGCTACACAGGGACTTGCGAACTGGGTAAAGACCCAGGGCGGAACGCAGACGGTTGCAATCAGTTATGACAGCCGTATAAAGAGCGATGTGTTTGCCAAGACGGCTGCAGGAGTGCTTGCTGCGAACGGGATCAAAGTAAGGATCTATGACGCACTGATGCCGGTGCCGGCGCTTTCTTTTGCAACACGCTATTATAACTGTAATGCCGGCGTTATGGTGACAGCGTCTCATAATCCTGCAAAATATAACGGATATAAGGCATACGGACCGGACGGCTGCCAGATGACGGATGATGCGGCGGCTGTTGTATACGAGGAAATTCAGAAGACAGACGTTTTGACAGGCGCAAAATATATGTCCTTTGCGCAGGGCGTTGAGGAAGGGCTGATTCGTTTTGTCGGAGACGACTGCAAGAGAGCTCTCTATGATGCCATTGAATCACGTCAGGTTCGTCCGGAACTTTGCAAAACAGCAGGACTTAAACTGGTATACAGCCCGCTGAACGGTTCCGGTCTGATGCCGGTGACACAGGTGTTAAAGGATATCGGCATCACAGACATTACGATCGTTCCGGATCAGGAGTATCCGAATGGTTACTTTACTACATGCAGTTATCCGAACCCGGAGATATTTGCAGCGCTTGAGCAGGGGCTTAACCTGGCGAAAGAGACAGGCGCTGATCTGATGCTTGCCACAGATCCGGATGCAGACCGTGTTGGCATTGCTATGAAATGCCCGGACGGTTCCTATGAACTGGTGAGTGGAAATGAAGTGGGCGTGCTGCTCCTTGACTATATCTGTGCAGGACGTATTGAGAAAGGTACGATGCCGGAAAAACCTGTAGCCGTGAAATCTATTGTATCCACTCCTCTTGCGGATGCGGTGGCTGCAAAATACGGAGTGGAGCTGCGCAACGTACTGACCGGATTTAAATGGATCGGAGATCAGATTGCACAGCTTGAGGCTGCAGGCGAGGTGGACCGTTTCATCTTCGGATTCGAAGAGAGTTATGGTTACCTTGCAGGACCGTATGTGCGCGATAAAGACGCAGTCATCGGATCTATGCTGATCTGTGAGATGGCGGCTTACTACAGGAGCATCGGAAGCTCTCTGAAACAGCGGATGGAAGAAATCTATGCGGAGTACGGCCGTTATCTGAATAAAGTTGACAGCTTTGAGTTCCCGGGCTTAAGCGGAATGGACAAGATGTCCGGTATCATGCAGGGGCTTAGAGATAATCCGCTGTCAGAGATCGCAGGATACAAAGTAACATCCGTGACAGATTATCAGAAACCGGAAGAGACAGGACTTCCTGCGGCGAACGTGCTTATTTATAAGTTGGATAATAATGCTACTGTTATTGTACGTCCGTCAGGAACAGAGCCGAAGATCAAGATATACTACACTACATTGGGTAAGGATCTTGCTGAAGCGGAGAGCGAAAAAGAGAAACTTGCAGAGGCTTTGAAGCCGATCATGGCGTAGGAAGAACCGGCGTTTATCCGAACATTTGACAGGAACCGGAGAATGCGCCGCCAACGCCGTAAAAAAGGGCGAAAAATCTTGACAAAGCTAATTCAAACCGTTATAACAATACATAAAGGCGGAAAGATGCGTCCGCAAAGGCATTATCCCCTTTAAAATAATAGAAATAAAAATTGTATGTATGTACAATAAAGAGGAGGAATTACCCATGAACAAAACAGAATTAATCGCAGCTATTGCAGAGAAAGCGGAAATTTCAAAGAAAGATTCTGAAAAAGCATTAAAGGCTTTTGTTGATGTAGTTACAGAGCAGCTTAAAAATGACGATAAGGTTCAGCTTGTTGGATTCGGAACATTTGAAGTGAGCAAGAGAGCTGCAAGAGAGGGAAGAAATCCGCAGACAGGAAAGACTATGAAGATCGCAGCATGCAAGGCTCCGAAGTTCAAAGCAGGAAAAGCTTTAAAGGACGCTATCAACTAATTTCGGATTTGAAAATAGAGAAGAACGGACAGGCACTTACAATGGGAGCATTGTAAGTGCCTTTTGACACTTCCGGAGATTAACAGACAGAATAGTCGGCGGGGCTTGAAGTTTACCTGCCGCAGGGAGGAAGAAAATGCGTTTGGATAAATTTTTGAAGGTATCGAGACTGATCAAGAGACGGACCGTGGCGAATGAGGCTTGCGATGCGGGACGTGTTATGGTCAACGGAAAACCGGCGAAGGCGTCTGCCCAGATAAAGCAGGGGGATGTGATCGAGATTCAGTTCGGCACAAGGAATGTGAAGGCGGAGGTTCTGAAACTGCAGGATACCACAAAGAAAGACGAGGCTGCGGAACTGTTCAGATACCTGTAGCAATAGTTCGGCCATCTGGAGGAATAATTTCGGATATCCTCTCATATATTTAAAAACAGAGTGGGAGGGAGTACAGATGGAAGAACAGCGGATCGCAAAGACGCACAAACTAGTGGTGAATAACAGAAAAACAAGTATGGTGACAGGAGTGCTCGATGTCCTTTCGTTTGATCTCAATGAGATACTCCTGGAAACTGAGCAGGGAATGTTAATGGTTAAAGGAACGGATCTTCATGTCAACAGGCTGAGTGTGGAAAAAGGAGAAGTAGATCTGTCGGGAAATATTGACAGCATTGCTTATTCCAGCGCTGCTCCGACGGGAAAACAGGGAGACGGTTTTCTGGCGAAACTGTTCAGGTAGGGCGTTTGTATGATACTTGGGATCGGCACAGAAGGAGAAATTTTTCTGTATGCGGCACTGGCGGGAATAACCGTATTGTGTGCGTATAATATTTTGATGCTTTTCAGGAGACTGATCCGGCACAGCGCGTCAGCGACAGGCGCGGAGGATGTGATTTTCTGGATTGGGGCCAGCGTTTATATTTTCTGTAAAATGTATGACACCACATATGGGGCTATACGGTGGTTTTTTGTGATCGGGTTATTGTGCGGAGCGGGCGCCGCCCGGCTGCTGATACGGCTGGTCAGTAAAATTTTGGCAAAGATAGAGAAAAGTCTTGAAAAGTATAAGAAAAAAAGTTAGAATATTTTAACAATGGGGTGTGAAAATATATCAATAAGTTGGGTGAGCATGAATGAGTAAAATGAAACAGCAGACAGTATCAGGCCGCCGGAAAGACAGGAAGAGAAATTCCCGGCTCCGGCATTATAAGCACAGTATTCTGATGATCTGCATGGTGCTTGTATTTCTTTCGGGAGCTTTGACCATTGGTTCTATCAGTCTTCATGCAAAGAATGCAGAGTACAAGGCGCAGGAAGAAGAACTGGAAGCGCAGATCAAAGACGAGAAACAGCGCTCGAAAGAAGTGGACGAGTTTGAAGAATACGTCAAGACAGACGACTACATCAAGGATACGGCTGAGGACAAGCTGGGTCTGGTCGATCCTGATGAGATCATATTTAAGCCGTCAAAATAACGTTGCCGGCAAGTTAAACAGAATAAAAAGAATAAGGATATACGAATGAAAACTCCGGGAGAATTCTCCCGGAGTTTTCATTTTGCGAAAGGAGACAGATCATGAGTGAAGACCGGACGCTGCATGGCAGCCCGTATGTAGAACAGATAGAAAAATATGCCCATTCATTAAAACAGCTTTCCAGTACTTTTCTGGGGCTGGAGGAAAAGAAGAAAGCATTTTCTAATGAAGAGATAGAAGATATGTTTACCCGGGTAAGAGAAAAGGTATGCGAGAAGTGCGAGAAGTGCGGATGGTGCTGGGGAGAGAATTTTGTCCATACATATCAGATGGGATATGAGATCCTGTCGGCGGTAGATCAGTATGGAAACGAGCTTAATACGGAGGTGAAGCGCAAACTGATGCAGCGGTGCATCATGGCGCCGCGCTTTCTAAGAGAGATGCTGTCAGGATTCCATGAGGCAAGACAGAATATTATATGGGTGAACCGTATGGCGAGGAGCAGGGAGAGCTGTGCGATCCAGATGAATACTTTCGCTGATATGATACGGAACACGACGAAAGAGCTGGAGAACAGTATTTTCATGGACGAACGCCTGGAAAAGCGGATTATGTCCGCACTGAAGAGAAAGGGAGTACGGGTGCTGTATATCCATTTTTTTATGAATCCGGAGGGGAAATTTGAAATTCATGTTACTGCGAGGAGTATGAGAAAGCAGAAGATCACAGTAAAAGAAGTGGTCAGGGCGGTTACGGAATCTGTGGGAAGAAAGTTTGTCCTTCCGGGCGACAGTGCGCAGATGCTTGGCAGTGACTATATGACTGTAGTATGCGTAGAAGGACCGTCGTACTATATTATGCATGGAACAGCCCGGATCGGAAAAGACTGTTCAAAAGTCTCGGGAGATAACTTCGCTCTTATTGACATGCCGGGCGGGAGACAGGCCGCAGTATTGTCCGATGGGATGGGATCGGGAGAAGAGGCCTGCAGGGAGAGCACTCTGGTCATCGAGCTTCTGGAAGAACTGCTGAGTGCGGGCTTCCCGGAAAAAACGGCGATCCAGATGATCAATACTACGCTGGTCATGGGCAGAGAAGAGATTCATTATTCGACGGTAGATATGTCGGTGTTTGATCTGTATACGGGAGAATGTGAGATCATTAAGGCAGGAGCTTCATCTACATTTATCAGAAAGAAGGACAGTGTAGAGCATCTGAGCTCCACAAGTCTTCCCATCGGGGTCGTGAACCGCATTGAAATCGATTCTGTAAAACGCCAGTTAGAGGACGGAGATTTTCTGATCATGGTGACAGACGGTGTGCTGGATGCGCTGCCTGTGGGAGAGCAGGATATCCTGCTGGAAACCATTATACAGGGCACCGATATAAGGAATCCAAGGGAGATGGCCCATCATGTCCTGGAGCAGGTGCTTGCCTGGACCGGAAAAGAACCGGCTGACGATATGACGGTACTGGCTTTGGGAATCTGGAAAGAATGACGGTACTTTACTTTTCAAAATGAATTGGTTATAGTTTACATATGATGATGAATATAATAGAACAGACGAAAGTATATATCAGAGAAAACAGAATGATAAGCGAAGATGACGTGGTAATAGCAGGCGTATCGGGAGGTGCAGATTCGGTATGCCTGCTTTTTGTGCTCTGTGAGCTGCAGCGGAGTATGGGGTTCCGGGTAAAGGTGTGTCATGTGAATCATGGACTCAGAGGGGAAGAAGCAGATGCCGATGAACGGTATGTGGTGGAACTGTGCAGGCGTATGGGAGTGGAATGCCGTATTTTTCGCGAAGATGTGGAATTAATTGCCAGAAACAGGAAACAATCTCAAGAGGAGGCGGGACGCGCAGTGCGCAGAGCCGCATTTGAGAGAATGTGCAGGGAGGATGGCGGAACAAAGATTGCGACTGCTCATCACAGAGATGATAATGTAGAAACTGTTCTTATGAATATTTCCCGGGGGACCGGGATACAGGGGCTATGTGGGATCTGGCCGGTCAGGGGAAAGTGGATTCGTCCCCTTCTCTATCTTGACAGATGTCAGATCGAAGCTTTTTTAACCGATCAAAAACTGGCATGGCGTACGGATCTGACAAACAATGAGGATTCGTATACAAGAAACAGGATCCGGCATAATATCATTCCGGCCATGACTGAGCAGATCAATGCCGGTACAGTAAAGCATATCGACGAACTGTCCGTGCAGGCACGGGAATTATGGGAATATCTTGACCAGGGGAGCCGTCAGGCGATGATAAGGTGTACGGTCAGAAAGGAAAACGGCGGGATCTCTATTGACGGCGAGCGTCTCAATAAGGAACCGGAAGCTGTGCGGAAACAGGTAATAAAGCGGTGTATTGCCGCCGTGCGCGGGAAAGAAAAAAACATCGGTGCAGCTCATATATCTGAAGTGCTGGAACTTTTGGACCGTCAGGCAGGCAGAACAGTTGATCTTCCGGGAAAAGTTACAGCGGAGAGAGTGTATTCAGGAATAGAGATCAGACGTCAGGAAGAGCCGGATGAAAAAACGGTGGAGATCAGACTGAATATTCCCGGAGTGACGTTTGTTCCCGACAAAAATATGAGAATAACCTGTCGTCTGTTGACTGGGTTTGACCGGAAAGATGCGGAAGACATGCCGCAAAAAAGCTACACGAAATGGATTGATTATGATATAATAAAATGTAACCTTTCTGTAAGGACACGGAGAAGCGGAGATTATCTGACTGTGGATGAAAAGGGAAGCCGTCAGAAATTAAAGTCGTATTTTATCAATGAAAAAGTTCCGCGCCGGGAACGTGAAAGGCTGGTGCTCATTGCGGATGGGAGTGAGATTGTATGGATCCCGGGGGTTCGGATGAGCAAAAGGTATCAGGTGGGAGATAACACAGAAACAGTTCTGGAGATAAAGATAACGGAGGATAAGAAAAATGTCAGAGACGATCAGAGTACTGATTCCGGAAGAAAAAGTAGATGAAAGGATTCGAACGCTGGGGCAGCAGATCAGCAGGGATTATGCAGGAAAGCAGGTGCATTTGATCTGCGTGTTAAAAGGCGGGGTATTCTTTATGTGTGAACTGGCGAAGCGCATAACGGTTCCGGTTTCCATGGATTTCATGTGCGTAGGAAGTTACGGCGACGGAACGGCGTCAAGCGGTGTTGTTCGTATCGCGAAGGACCTGGATGAGTCGATTGAGAATAAAGAGGTGTTGATCGTGGAGGATATCATTGATTCCGGAAATACACTGTATTATCTGATTGACGTTCTGAAGAAGAGAAATCCGGCAAGCATGAGATTGTGTACACTTCTGGATAAACCGGACAGAAGAGTTAAAGATGTGAAAGTAGATTACTGCGGATTCGAGATCCCTGACGAGTTCGTAGTAGGTTATGGGCTGGATTATGCCCAGAAATACAGGAACCTTCCTTACATCGGAGTGGTGGAAGGCCTGGAATAGGAAGGAGTATAGTTTTGGATAATAACAGGAAATACAGGAGCGTCAGCGGATCCACGATCCTGATGTTTATAGTGATTGTGGTGATTGCGCTCTGGATGGCGAGCCGGATGCAGGTGCATCGGCAGGAAATGACATATACGGACTTCGTTTCCGAGGTGGAACAGAATAATGTGACAGATGTATATATCGATCAGAACCGCGCCGTGCCCACAGGTACGGTGTCCTTCATGCTGAAAGATGAGGATGCGGCCAGAACGGTAAACGTCTCGAATGTGGAGGATGTGGAGAGTCTGCTGGATGATAACGGCATCGTATACCGTCTGTCTGCTATCCCTGAAGATTCGGTCTTTACAACAGTGCTTCTGCCGCTGCTGGTGACTCTGGGAGGCGTGATGCTTATCTTCTATCTGATGAACCGGCAGAACGGCGGAGCCAACGCCAAGGCCATGAACTTTGGAAAGAGCCGCGCACGGATGACGAATCAGAATGAGATTAAAGTGACTTTTGAGGATGTGGCCGGACTAAAAGAAGAAAAGGAAGAGCTGGAAGAGATCGTTGATTTCCTTAAAGCACCGAAAAAGTATGTTCAGGTAGGCGCCAGGATTCCGAAAGGAGTTCTTCTGGAGGGACCTCCGGGAACAGGAAAGACTCTTCTGGCAAAGGCGGTTGCCGGGGAAGCGGGAGTTCCCTTTTTTAGTATCTCGGGTTCAGACTTTGTAGAGATGTTTGTCGGTGTGGGAGCTTCACGTGTGCGCGATCTGTTCCAGGATGCGAAGAAGAACGCGCCGTGTATCGTGTTTATTGACGAGATTGATGCGGTGGCGAGACGACGCGGCAGCGGTCTGGGCGGAGGACATGATGAGAGAGAGCAGACGCTCAATCAGCTTCTTGTCGAGATGGACGGTTTTGGCGTGAATGAAGGAATCATCGTTATGGCGGCGACGAACCGAAAGGATATTCTTGATCCCGCTATTTTAAGACCGGGCCGGTTTGACCGAAATGTGATCGTGGGACGGCCGGATGTAGGCGGCAGGGAAGAGATCCTGAAAGTTCATGCGAAGAACAAACCGCTCGGTGATGACGTGGATCTGAAACAGATTGCACAGACTACAGCCGGATTTACAGGAGCGGATCTGGAAAATCTGTTGAACGAAGCGGCAATTCTGGCGGCAAAGGACAACCGTGTATATATACAGCAGCAGGATATCCGTCATGCATTTGTTAAGGTTGGGATCGGACCGGAGAAAAAGAGCAGGATCGTGTCAGAAAAAGAGCGCCGGATCACTGCATATCATGAGTCGGGGCATGCAATCCTGTTCCATGTACTTCCGGATGTTGGTCCTGTATACAGTGTATCTATCATTCCGACAGGCGGAGCTGGCGGTTATACAATGCCTCTGCCGGAGAAAGACGAGATGTTCAATACCAAGGGCCGGATGCTGCAGGAGATTACCGTGTCTCTGGGAGGCCGTGTGGCGGAAGAGGAAATATTTGACGATATCACTACAGGAGCATCCCAGGATATCAAGCAGGCTACTGCTATTGCGAAGTCTATGATTACCAAGTTCGGTATGTCTGAGAAACTTGGATTGATCAACTATGACAATGACAGCGATGAGGTGTTTATCGGCCGGGATATCGGCCATACGTCGAGAGGGTACGGCGAGAAAGTCGCGGGGACGATCGATGAAGAGGTAAAGAGAATTATTGACGAGTGCTATCTGAAAGCGCGTGCGATCATTCAGGAACATCATGATGTGCTGGAGGCGTGTGCAGAGCTTCTCCTTGAGAAAGAAAAAATCACAAGAGACGAGTTCGAAGCTTTGTTTGAGGACAGCGAAAAAGAGGGGGCATGATGTTATGAACAGAGAAGCGCTGTTCTGCGACGGCACGCAGGATTATGTGATCCCTGCAGAGCCAGAGAAAAATGAAAAGATCACACTGCGTTTCCGCACTGCGCATAACGATGTGGAGGAGGTCAGCCTGCTGACGGAGGATCGGAGTTATGCGATGTGGAAAATAAGCGCAGGAGATGAATTCGATTTTTATGAAATCGAATGGCAGCTGGGTACAGAGCCGTTTCGGTATTCATTTGAGATAAAGAGCGGCGAGCAGATCTGGTTTTACAACCGTTACGGTGTATCAGACCACAGGGAAGACTATTATGCATATACGATCGTTCCGGGATTTAAGACGCCGGAGTGGGCAAAAGGCGCGGTTATGTACCAGATCTTTGTAGATCGTTTCTGTAACGGAGATCCGGACAATGATGTGGAGGACGGAGAATATATTTATATCGGCGCGCCGAGCAGAAAGATAAAAGACTGGGATCAGGTGCCGGAAGCGCTGGATATCCGCAATTTCTATGGGGGAGATCTTCAGGGTGTGATGGATAAGCTGGATTATCTCCAGGATCTGGGGATTGAGGTGATCTATTTTAATCCGCTGTTTGTATCTCCCTCCAACCATAAATATGATATTCAGGATTATGATTATATTGATCCGCACTACGGAAAAATCGTGGCTGACGGCGGCGAGACACTGCCGGAGGGGGCGCAGGACAATATTCATGCAACTAAATATCAGAAACGGGTAGGCGATATCCGTAATCTGGAGGCCAGCAACGAGTTGTTTATCAGACTGGTCGAGGAAATGCATAAACGCGGGATGCGGGTCATCCTGGACGGAGTGTTCAATCACTGCGGGTCTTTCAATAAATGGCTGGATCGGGAGAGAATCTATGAACCGCAGCCGGAATATCCGAAAGGAGCCTATGTGAGCGCCGACAGTCCGTATCGGGATTTTTTCCATTTTCATGATAACCGTGATGAGGCGTGGCCGTATAATCATACCTACGACGGATGGTGGGGGCATGATACGCTGCCGAAGCTGGCTTATGAGGATTCGCCGGAACTTGAGCAGTATATCATGGATATTGGAAGAAAATGGGTGTCTCCGCCTTATAATGTAGATGGATGGCGGCTGGATGTGGCCGCTGATCTGGGCTGCAGCAATGAATATAATCATATGTTCTGGAAACGTTTCAGAAAAGAGGTAAAAGAGGCGAATCCGGAGGCGCTGATTCTGGCGGAGCACTATGGAGATCCCGTTGAGTGGCTCCAGGGCGATGAGTGGGACAGCGTCATGAATTATGATGCGTTCATGGAACCTTTGACATGGTTCCTCACCGGTATGGAGAAGCATAGTGATGAACGCCGGACGGATCTGTGGGGAAATCCGGATAATTTTGTAGGCGCGATGCGTCACTTTATGGCAAGTATGCTCACACCATCGCTTCAGGTGGCAATGAATGAGCTGTCCAATCATGACCACTCAAGATTTCTGACACGCACGAACCATATTGTCGGACGTGCCGAGCACGTGGGCGCGAAGGCTGCGGAGGAAGGAATCAATCCTGCCGTTATGAGAGAGGCGGTAACTGTCCAGATGACATGGGTGGGAGCACCGACGATTTATTACGGAGATGAAGTGGGATTGTGCGGATTTACAGATCCTGATAACAGAAGAACCTATCCGTGGGGGAAGGAAGACAAAGAGCTTCTGGAGTTCCACAAAGAAATGATAAGGATACATAAGGAAGAGAAACCGCTGCGAAAAGGCTCTATCAAACTGCTGCTGGCGGATTATAATATACTGGCATATGCGAGATTTCAGGAAGATGAACAGATCGTGGTGGTTCTTAATAACAGCAAGGAGCTAAAACAGGTGACGATCCCGGTCTGGCTCTCGGGAGTGCATAAAGAAGGAAGAATGAAACGGCTGATCTACTCCTATGAGGAGGGGTATACGACTGCTTATGACGAGTATATCGTGGAAAACGGAGAGATTGTTCTGAATATGGGAAGACACTCGGCGGCAGTGCTAAAACCGGTGAGACCGGCCTGGTTCTAAGAAAGATCGAAAGAGAAGAGTATGGAAGTATTTTCGATGATCCTGTCTCTGCTCAGTGGTGTGGCCATGTTTCTGTATGGCATGCTGCTGATGGGAGACGGATTGAAAATGGTAGCCGGCGATAAGCTGGAAGCATTTCTTTATAAAATGACGAATACCCCGTTAAAAGGCGTCGCGCTGGGAGCGGGAGTCACATGTGTGATCCAGTCCTCCTCGGCGACAACGGTAATGGTGATCGGCTTTGTGAATTCTATGATGATGAAGCTCAGGCAGGCGATCAGTATCATTATGGGGGCGAATATCGGAACAAGCATTACCGGATGGATTTTGTGTCTGTCGTACATAGAGGGATCCGGCGGTTTGGCAACGATTCTGTCCACTGCCACTATTACGGCACTGGTTGCAGTGATCGGCATCATTCTCAGGATGTTCTGCAAACGATCAGTCTATAAGAATATAGGAAATATCATGCTTGGCTTTGCAATCCTGATGATGGGAATGCAGACTATGAGCGGAGCTGTAGAACCTTTGCGAGAAAACGAGATGTTTATCAATATGCTGACGATGTTCTCAAATCCGCTGACAGGTATACTGGTCGGTATCGTGTTTACTGCGGTCATTCAGAGTGCGTCGGCGGCGGTTGGCGTGCTGCAGGCATTGTCCGTAACAGGAATTCTTACATTTGCCAGCGCATATCCGATCATATTGGGAATCGGTGTGGGAGCGGCCTGTCCTGTTCTGATCTCTTCGATCGGGGCGAGCAAAAACGGAAGAAGAACCGCTTTGATCTATCTGCTGAACGATCTGTTTGGGCTGATTTTTTGGGCGATAGCGTTTTATTCGATAAATGCGGTGGTACATTTCCCGTTCACAGACATGGTCATGACGCCGGTGACAATTGCTTTTGTGAATACGGTATTCCGCATGGCCACCGTGTGCATTCTGTTCCCGTTTATACCGAAGCTTGAAAAGCTGGTCTGCTATCTGGTGAAAGATACGCCGGAAGAGAAGGAGGACGAGGCGGATTTTGAACTTCTGGATGAACGTCTGGTGACTTATCCGGCGCTTGCCATCGGTCAGTGCCATCGTGTGATGGCCGGAATGGCGAAAAAGGCCAGAAAAAATGTGAACCGTGCAATGAATCTGCTGAATGAGTACTAGCAGGATAAGTTCGATAAAGTACAGAGAAAAGAAGATCTGATCGACAAATACGAGACTAAACTGGGGGCTTATCTTATGAAACTGACGAAGCAGGAGATGACCTCAACACAGTCACGGCAGGTATCGTTATATCTGAGTACGATCAGTGATTTTGAACGGATCGGGGACCATGCGGCCTTTATAGCCTATCTGTCCAATGAGATGAATGAGAAACATACCGTGTTTTCTGAGGAAGCGAAAAATGAACTGAATGTAGTTATGGAAGCGGTTCGGGAGATCATCAATGTGACCTGCCGGGTATTCATAAATGAGGATGAAGAAGAGGCAAAAAGAGTAGCTCCGCTGGGCGTGGTGATCACTCGCCTGTGCGACGATCTGAAACATAATCATGTCAGGAGGCTGAGCAGCGGAATCTGCGGACTGGAAGAAGGGACGGTATTTACCGATATCCTGAACAGTTTTACGCGTATTGCTTCCCACTGCGCGAGCGCTATGACAGCATTGATGAAAGCAGAGGAGGCTGATTCGGATATCCATATCCATAATTCAAAGGTGTACGCCGGAGAGGGGATGGAATATTATTCGTATTATAGTGAATACAGCCAGAAATATGATATCGGGAAAAACAACGGCCGTGTGAGGAGCATGGAACCGGAGGAAATTGAGTAAAAAAATATATTTCAGGAGAAAAGGAACCGGATTATTCTGGTTCCCTTTTTTTGTGTGGACTGGTCAAAAACAGAATAACTGGCTGTTTTGAAATGACCAGATGCGTGATATCATTGACCGAGATGAAGAACAGAGAAAGCGGGAATGAAAATATGACTAAGAAAATAGCAGTGATCAATGATCTGTCAGGATTTGGCAAATGCTCACTTACAGCGGCTATTTCTGCGATCGCCGCCATGGGCGTACAGCCCTGTCCGCTGCCGACGGCAGTGTTAAGCGCCCAGACCGGTTATCCGAGCTATTACTGTGATGACTATACAGACAGAATGGAACTTATCTACAGAGAGTGGGAGAAGATGCAGGTGCATTTTGATGGAATCTATACGGGATTTTTGTCCGGAGAGCATCAGATTGAAAAAGTATTTGAGTTTCTGGACATATTTCTCAAAAAGGACACCTTTTTGCTGGTGGATCCGGTGATGGGAGATAACGGAGCGCGTTATCCGTTTTTTACAGCTGCAATAGAGTCTGCAATGAAAGCGCTGACTTCACGTGCAGACGTTATTACTCCGAATCTGACGGAGCTGTGTCTTCTGACAGGTACCGATTACCGGATGATAAAAGAGATGACGGAAGAAAGACACCTGGTGAAAGTGGCGGAACAGATGGCCAGAAACCTGATGACGGGCGGTACCAGGGAAGTGATAGTGACGGGAATACGTTTTAGCGATGAGAAAGACGGGCAGGAGATGATGGGGAATCTTGCAGTGACAAAAGAAAATGCCTCATTCTCCGCATTCCCGTTTATCGGGGAAAGCTTCTCGGGAACGGGGGATTTATTCGCCTCTGTGATCGCAGGAGGAAGAGCCAGAGGAGACGCGCTTGCGGAATCCATGGAACTTGCGGGAAATATGATCGAGCGGGCTATCGGAGACTCCGTAAGGGAGGGAGTACCGCGAAATGACGGTGTTGACTATGAAAAATATCTGTGGATGCTCGGGGAGAAGAACAGAGAGGAAGCAGACAGAGAAAGGTGAAATGACGTCAGAGCAGAGAGGAGAAACGGCGATGAATGGAAGGACAATACGGATTGTTACGACAGGAATATTCGCGGCAATGATCACAGTGATGACTGCTTATATTTGTCACATACCATATGGAGCGAATGGCGGATATATCCATTTCGGAGATACCCTGATCTATCTGGCGGCAGTGTTCCTTCCCCGGCCTTATGCCTTTGCGGCAGCGGCTATAGGAGGCGGGATGGCGGATCTGTTGACCGCCCCCATGTGGATGCCTGCTACGGTTATTATTAAATTGCTGATAGTTCTGCCTTTTACAGAGAAAAACAGCAGACTGCTGAGCCCGAGGAATATTGCGGCGCCGATCATTGCAGGAGCTGTGTCGGCAGCCGGTTATTATGCGGCGGAAGGGATACTTTTCGGCTCCTTTGCAGCGCCGGTGGCGTCTCTTGCCGGAAGCCTGATCCAGTCGGGCGGAAGCGCGGTCCTGTTCTATATCGCTGCGATAATCCTGGAACGTTCACACGTAAATATACAGATCCGGCGTATGATGGGATTTGAGAAAGCTTAGGAGGATAAAGATGGCTGATATTCTATATACTTATAAAAATAATGTCTATGTAAATCTTACCAATAAATGTGACTGCGCGTGCACTTTCTGTATACGAAGTCATCAGGACAGTGTGGGAGAGGCGGAAACGCTCTGGCACAAGAAAGATCCCAGTCTGGAGGAAGTGATTGCAGCATTTGACGCATTCGACTTTGAAGGATACGACGAACTGATCTACTGCGGTTATGGGGAGCCCACATGTGCTCTTGATATACTGACTGCATCGGCCAGATACGCGAAAGAGAAATACGGGATCAGGATCCGGGTGAATACAAACGGACTGGCCAATCTCTACTATGGAAGAGACGTGATACCGGAGCTGGCGGAAGTGGTCGACTGCGTATCCATCAGTCTGAACGCGCCTACGGCGGAGGAATATATGGCTGTTACAAGGCCGCAGTTTGACAATGCTTTTGAGGGAATGCTGCAGTTTGCTTCGGAGTGTGCCAGGAAAATAGAACAGGTCAGGTTTACGGTTGTGGATGTCCTTTCGGAGAAAGATATCGAAGCAAGCCGCAGGCTGGCGGATTCAATGGGAATCGGGCTCAAAGTGCGGCATTTCGCATAGAAAAACAGAAAAGAAAGATTGAAAAGTGCATCAGATCTGAAAGATGCACTTTTTTTGTGGTATGATGCAACAAAACATATCTGATCTGACTCTAATAAATAAAGGACAACGCATGAGAGGAGGGGTGCGGATGAACGGAAACGGGAATGAACAGCAGGAGGAGCTTCAGCTGATCCGGCGTGGGAAAAGGCAGGGCGTCTGCGAAAGGAGGAATCCTTTCGGAGCTGGATGTTTACAATTCTGAATAATCAATGCAGGAAGATACTGCGCCAACAGGGGAGAACGACAGGAACGCCTGAACAGGGAAATGAGAATCCGGAGATGGAGAAAAAGCTCTGCAGTGAGCCGGACTATGCAGGCCAGCACGATGTGAGAGCGGCGTTCGGAGCGCTGGAAGAAGAGGAGCGCATTATTGTGGCATTTTCCGTGTTTGGCGGATACCAGAGTGAGGAGATCGGGCGGATGACAGGCTGCAATCCTGCTACGGTCCGTTCGAAGAAGAAACGTGCCCTGGAGAAGATGAGAAAGTTCATTGATCCGGAAGAGTAGTGCGGAATATTTGGAGAGGAGGATGGATATGGAAGATCGGGAAAAGAATTTGGAAGAGCTGATCCGTAATATGGCGGAAGATACAGGGATTCCGGCATCAATCCACCCGGATGCCGTGGAAAAAAGACTTGAGGCAAAAAAGAAAGAAAAGCATTTGAAAAACCGGCGGAAATACATTGCTGCCGCGGCGGCAGCGTGTCTGTGTATCGTGATGGGAATCGGAGGAAGCTATCTGTATTACAGCCATGAAGGGGCTCAGGTGCCTGATATGACATCGGGTACGGCATCAGAGGTTAGTAAAAGTGTGATCGCGTCAGCCAGAAATTATGACGAGATATATGAATATATCCAGACGGAGAGGAAACAGTCGGGAATCCAGTCCAGTTCATCAGACGGGGCGATAGAAGATGCGGCAACGACCGAAAGTACGGCTGACGGCGGGAGCGCATCATATAACGGGAGCGCAGGAAACGGACATTCTGATACAAATGTGAGAGAAGAGGGGGTGGGTGAAGCTGACATAGTCAAGACAGATGGAAAACGTCTTTACATCGTGGTCGGACAGAAAGTAGAGATTGTCGGGATTGAGTCGACTGATATGGAAGAACTCTCGGAGATCCGTCTGGAAGATGACAGCTATGTATCGGAACTCTATGCGCAGGACGACAGACTTATCGTACTGTACACGCGTACGGAGTATAACGACGGTGAAACAGGAGATGATGGATTTTACAGTGACTATACATGTGCGGATGTCTATGATATCAGTGACGGAACGAACCCGGAGAAACTGGGAACGATTTCTCAGAGCGGATATTACAATACAATGCGCGTAAGAGACGGGTATGCATATGTGATCAGTTTCTTCTATCCGAATACAGCGGCAGCCCGCTCGGATACATGGGCATATATACCGGAAGTGCAGGGCGCCGCACTGGAAGCGGCGGATATATACATGCCTCAGCGTCAGATGGGAAGTCAGTATACGGTAATCTCAGCATTTTCGCTTGAGGATCCGTCAGAAAAAACAGACAGTAAAGCAGTCTTTGGCAGCAGCGGACTGTGTTACGTGAGTGCGGAAAACATCTATATAACGGAAAGCTATTATGAATCAGATGACTCAGATGTTACTCAGACGGCGATACGGAAAGTAGCTTATGACCAGGGCACTCTGAAAGGCGTAGGACAGACAAAGGTGAACGGCACACTGGATGATTCTTTCAGCATTGACGAATATGAGGGGTATCTGCGTCTTGTTACCACAGTTACTTCTGTGAGCGGCAACGGCGACGGTTTGCTTTCAGGTATCATTGCGGACTCTGCACAGAAAAAAAGGCAGGACAGCAATTCGCTCTACGTGCTGGATGAAAATCTCAGCGTTACAGGAGAAATCCACGATCTTGCAAAGGATGAAAGAGTATATTCCGCACGTTTTATGGGAGATACAGGATACTTTGTCACATTCAGACAGGTTGATCCACTGTTCTCTGTGGATCTTTCCGATCCGTCTGACCCGAAGATCATCGGTGAGCTGAAGATTCCCGGATTTTCCGAATATCTTCACCCTTACGGGAACGGTCTGATGCTTGGCATCGGTATGGATGTGGACGAAGACGGAGTTACTACAGACGGTGTGAAACTCTCCATGTTTGACGTGTCAGATCCGTCCGATGTGAAGGAGATTGAAACTTACGTTCTGGAGGGAACGTACGGAACAGATGCAGGATATGATTATAAAGCGGTTTTTGCTGATGCAGAGAAAAATCTTTTCGGGTTCATGACTTATGGAAATAAGAATGAGTACGTTATCTTTACTTATGGAGAGAATGGATTTAAAGAGGTGTTTTCGAGAGAACTGGGAGGATACGGCGAAAGCACCCGGGGACTGTATGCGGGAGACCGTTTCTATCTGGTATCGGGATACACGGTGGAGTCCTATACGCTGGATGGATTTGAGAAGGTGGATGATATCGTACTGTAGAGAGCATTAACTGAAAGGCAGGAGCCATATGAAAAGAGCCGGAAATTTCCCGGCTCTTTATATAGACTGTTTATCTATAAGGCGTTTCTGGTCAGTTCGTAATTACCGCATAAATCTACGGATATAATGGATGTATCTTCCAGATAATTGATACATGCCGAGATATATTTGTTGTCAAATCTTCTTTTTTTCTCTACATCCGCTTTTTTAAAACTGCTTATCAGCTGTTCTTTATTTTTAGGCAGTCCGGTCTGTACGAAATACAGTACGGCGGTGATGGCTTCCAGCTTCTTTTCGTTTTTTACGACCTTTATGGAATTTACATATTCTGTCGCCTTTTTAACAGACTTATGCAGTTTATTGAATTTTGCATCTACCTGCTTACTGCAGATTATCTGATATAGCTGTTCGAAAGTCCTTTGTGAACTCTCTATTTTATAATAGATCTGATATTCTCTTATATTTCTGGACATAGAATCAACCGACAGGGATATAGGTCCGTCTTCCCATCTGTCAAATTTAAAATATTCTTCGTCCTCGAAGAAGTTTACCCAATAGGCGGCCTTCTGCAGTCGGATTCTATTAAATTTTTTCAGATTTAAACGTATATCCAACAGGATCAGTTCGGGAAGCCCAAGTTGTGGAGGCTTTTTTGCAGTAGTTCTATAAGAGGAAGATGCTGACGGCTCGAAAATAATAAAATCATATTTATCAGCCAGATCTGAGATCTTATTTTCTATTACCTCTTTTACATCTGCCCATATCAGCCCGCCGTTGCCACAGCCTAATGGAGGTATTGCGATTTTTTTTACATTTAATTTTGGAAGTAATTTAACTAATGAATCCATGCCCGATGTAATATATTCCATTTTGGATTTTGCGCGCCATGTATCCTTAGTCGGGAAATTTATGATAGTAATACCTTTTTCAATATAATAATGAACTCTTCCAACTGTTAATTCGCCCGATTTACAGGCGTTTACATATGAACGGTTGTTTTCGGGAAATTTCATTTTAAACTGATAGGCAATTCCTTTCCCCATAAAACCTTCACAGTTTACTGTATTTATCAGGCAGTCCGCATTGCTTTCAAACAGGTTCCCTGTTGTATATTCTATCATGATTGACCTCTTTCAAACCAATTTTTGTCGATATTTACATACGGATATTTGCGTGTGATTCCGTCTATTCCATTTGCCCGTAATACTTTTTTGATTTTTTGTGCAGTGTCTTCATCAGGTACATAAATGGCACGGAACTCCTGCAATGGAACACATTTATCGGTTAAGCATTCCGCCGTCTGGACGGTTCGTGAAAATTTATCCTTTGCGGCAGCATTTTTTATAATATTCCAGTTAATCTTTTTAATACCATTTTGATAATCATATAGCTTATATGAATTCTCCCTGTCTGTTAAAGGACAGTTTGGTATTATTTTAAAGAGGTTCTTTTTAGCGAAAGCTCTGGCAATAGTTATATATACAAATTTATCTTTCGGATGCGTATTAATATCAAGACTGCAGACCGGATACGGATAAAAATAAAAAGAACTGTATTTGTCCAGACCGGAATTCTTTCTTTTTTCTATAATGTTCGGATCTGCAGTATCTTTGAATGATAAGCCGCGTTCTGACAGTGCTTTCCTCGATAATATTCCATTTTTTATTATACTTTCTATATTATCGACATTTGCAGGATAATATAATATAGGTGTTCTTTTGAACCACGCTTCCTGAATATTTACATACAGACGTTTCTCGCTGATCCCATTGTTATGCAGTATTTCTATTACTTTTTTTTGCGCGGCTTCATCAGGTACGTTAATGGATAGAAAATCTTTTGCCTGAACAGGTCTGGTGGCTAAACATTCCGCCATTCTGACTGCTTTTACGTAATCGCCTTTTGCTGATGGATTTTCCATAGTATCCCAGTCGATCATATTTATCCCGTCGCAGTAATCATATAAGCTGTCGGGATTTTCCCCTTTTGCCAACGGATGTTTTGGGATAATCTTAAAATTATTTTCTTCTGCAAAAGTCCTTTTGATAGTTATGTATATGAAAGTATCTATCGGGTGCGTATCCAAAACGGCATGATCAAAGTCTGAATACGGATGAAAGTGAAAGGGAATATAATCATCCAGTTCGTGGACGTCTCTTTTTGTGATTATTTCGGGATCCGCAATATCTGCGAAAGATGTATTGCTCTCCAACAGCGATTTTCTTGATAATAACCCGTTCTTAATGATATCGTCTAAATTATCCAGTTTTGTAAGATGATATAATAGTAATTTATTTCTGATATCTTTAAATCTGTTTTCTTTAATTCTTTCGAAGTTCATTTTGTACAGCCTTCCGTTGATAATATTAATATTTATAAATTATTTCAGGTTAATTCTATCATAATGCGGTATAGTTTTCAAATCTGTTTCTTTTGCTGCATGTGAAATTAAGCTGTCAGATAAAAGCCTTACTAAACAAAAAGAAAGGGTGATCAGATAGTCTGTTCACCCTTAAATAAACTTATTATTCTTCCGCAGCCTCACCGGCAGTCTATTCATCATCGGATGAAGCAGATGCATGAACCTCTGTTACCGTAACTACGGTTGCCTCCAGATCAGTCGTTATGTCGACATCCTTATCACTTGCAATATCAAGGTCTTTCACACGGATCGTATCGCCGACCTTCAGATCGCCTATATCAAGCTCAATCTTTTCTACCAGAGCGGAAGGAAGCGCTTTGAAGTCAACTTCATGCAGCATCTGCTGAGGTACTCCGGCGACCAGTTTGTCCGCATTGATCAGATGGATCTCGGCTGATGAGTGAACTTTTTCCGTGCTTACAAGCGCCTGGAAATCAATCTCATCTACCCAGCCTTTCAGCGGATTGTAATCAACCTCTTTGATCAGGGCATCATATGCCTCGCCTTCTACTTCGAGACGAATTCTGCCGCCTTTGCCTTCGGTCTTGAGCAATTTGTCTACGTCGCCTTTTTCCATCTTGAGCGGAATAGATTCTTTCATTTCACGGCCGAAGATACAGCCTGTAACAAATCCTTCACGTCTAAGTTTCTTGGCTTTGATTGTCATGTCTCTTTTTTCAGCTTTTAAAGTATTCATTTATCTTTTCCTCCAATCACTGAATGAATCACGCTTAGCAGCCTTCAACTTTGTTTTAACAAGCAGGTGTGTTAAGTGTATTTCTTTGTTACATCTACAGTATAGCACTGTTGTCAAGCCCTTTTGGATAAAATATGGCAGTAACAGCGGGAACCTTGAGAATCACTTGGAAATCCCGGATGGATTTGATATAATTTACATGGTTAAATTGTTGAAATATACAGCGGAAAGGCAGGAATACACATATGAAACTTATGATCGCATCAGATATCCATGGATCTGCATATTATTGCGGGCAGATGCTGGACGCATACAGAAGAGAGGGGGCAGACCGGCTGCTGATACTGGGAGATATTCTTTATCACGGTCCGAGAAACGATCTGCCTGAGGAATACGCGCCCAAGGAAGTGATCGCCATGCTCAATCCGATGAAAGAGCATATTCTCTGCATTCGTGGGAACTGCGATACGGAAGTGGATCAGATGGTGCTGGAATTTCCCATTATGGCGGATTACTGTTTCCTTGAGCTTCAGGGGGGCGCAACAATATTCGCCACGCACGGGCATGTGTATCATCCGAAACATCTGCC
The DNA here is from genome assembly GCA_019118885.1 of Candidatus Mediterraneibacter surreyensis. GTDB lineage: Bacteria > Bacillota > Clostridia > Lachnospirales > Lachnospiraceae > Mediterraneibacter > Mediterraneibacter surreyensis. Next base: position 31,969 of record DWYB01000082.1, read on the forward strand.
GCCGCTTCGGAACGGGGATATCCTGCTGACCGGGCATACGCATATACCCGCCTGCGACGAGATCATGGATATGGATGGCAGAAGATACTGGTATCTTAATCCGGGTTCTGTATCCATACCGAAAGAAGATTCTGCTCACAGCTATATGATCTGTGAGAATGGAACCTTTATATGGAAAACTATGCAAGGGGAGGAATATATGACATGGAAGACCGATTCGCACTGTTGATCGATGCGGACAACGTATCGGCAAAATATATCCAGCCAATACTGGATGAATTATCAAAATACGGAAATGTAACATACAAGAGGATCTACGGAGACTGGACAAGGACAAATAATGCTAGCTGGAAAGAAGAACTTCTGCAGAATTCCATCACGCCGATTCAGCAGTTCAGCTACACCCACGGGAAAAATGCAACAGATTCGGCTATGATTATAGACGCTATGGATATGTTGTATACAAGTGAACTGGAGGGATTCTGTCTGGTATCCAGTGACAGTGATTTTACCCGTCTTGCCAGCCGTCTGAGAGAGAGCGGGAAGACGGTCATAGGTATGGGAGAGGACAAGACTCCGTCGCCTTTCCGGAAAGCCTGCGATATTTTCACAGAACTGGAGCTTCTGCTGGAAGACAATACAATGGAGAAAGACGAGCGTGAGGAAAAGAACAGTGCAGGTCATTCTCATGGAAAGAATCAGAAGAAACAGACGCCGGTGTCAAAGGAACAGATTGAGGAAGCGGTGGTCAGGATCATTACAGAAAATCAGAATGATGACCGGGAGACCGGACTGGGAGAAGTGGGCAGCCGTCTTGTCAAGTTGTATCCGGATTTCGACGTGCGCCGTTACGGGTACAGCCTGCTCTCAAAATTTCTGGAGACACTGCCGAAACTAAAACTTACACAGGTGGGAACCCAGGTGACGGTATCTTTGTACGAGGACAAGAGCAGGAAGGAACGGATTGAAGAATTTATTCTGAGGCAGATTCAAGGAAACGGAAAAAACGGGATCACGCTGAGCGCTCTGGGCAACCGGATCCGGATGAGGTTTGGAGATTTTAAAGTGCGGGATTACGGATTTTCCCAGTTTAAACAGTATATACAGAGCTTTGAGAATGTAGAGCTGGTTGACGACGGAGAGCGGACGAAAGCAGTGTATGTGAAGAAAACCTCTTGAAAATTAGTTCTTTATTCTATGCGGAATCAGAAGTGAAAGTCAGAACATTTTTTACAGGCTCATATTTGGCCAGGAGTCGAGCAATCGGCTCTTTTTTGTTTTGTAAAATATTTGTAAATTCATGTGTCTTGTCACATGTAATATCAGGTGTTATAATGTGCATCATGAGTGAAAGAATGGAGAGGTGTACATATGACAGTTAAAGAAGAAATCGAACAATTAAAAAAGGAAAGGAATGCCGTTATCCTGGCACATTACTACACCAGACCAGAAGTGCAGGAGATTGCAGATTATACGGGGGATTCTTTTTATCTGAGCAAGGTGGCGGCAAAACTTAAGGAACAGGTCATCGTATTCTGCGGGGTATCCTTTATGGGGGAGAGTGCAAAGGCGCTTAATCCGGGGAAGACAGTACTCATGCCGGATGCGCACGCGGACTGCGCTATGGCGCATATGGCGGATGCGGACACGATCAGGAGACTGCGCAGGGAATATAATGATCTTGCAGTTGTCTGCTATGTCAATTCTACAGCAGAGTTAAAGGAATATTCCGATGTCTGTGTCACATCGGCAAATGCAGTACAGGTGGTCAAAGCGCTGCCGAACAAAAATATTTTCTTTATTCCGGATCGGAATCTGGCGCATTTCGTGGCGGAGCAGGTACCGGAGAAACATTTTGTATTCAATGAGGGCTGCTGCCCGGTGCATGAAAAGATGCAGGTATCTGAGATCAGAAAGGCGAAAGAGGAACATCCGGATGCAGAGGTGCTTACCCACCCGGAATGCCCGGGAGAGGTCCTTGCGATATCGGATTATGTGGGAAGCACATCGGGAATCATTAAATACGCCGGGGAGAGCAGTGCGAAAGAATTTATTATCTGCACGGAGACTGGCGTAAAGTATGAACTTGAGAAGAAATATCCTGATAAGAAGTTCTATTTTACAGAAACAGAACCGGTATGCCGGGATATGAAGCTTATTACACTTGAGAAGATACTGCATGTTTTGAAAACAGGTGAAAATGAAGTGCATATGTCTGGAGAGCTTATCACCGCATCAAAGAAACCTCTTGAGAAGATGCTGGATCTGGCGGATTCAAAAGCAGAGAATACGAAAGAAAAAGAAATCCGTGCGGATGTAGTTATCGTGGGAACCGGAGCGGCAGGACTTTTTGCCGCGCTGAATCTGCCCCGTGATAAGAATGTTCTTATCATTACAAAAAAGGATGCCAAGAGCAGTGATTCTTTTCTGGCTCAGGGAGGAATCTGCGTACTTAGAAATGAAGACGATTATGACAGTTATTTTGAAGATACGATGCGGGCAGGACACTATGAGAATAGAAAAGAATCTGTGGATATCATGATCCGCAGCTCTCAGGAGGTTATCAGCGACCTGATCGGATACGGAGTGAAATTCCAACGCAGATCCGAGGAGGAGGACAGCGACGCGGAAGGTTTCCTTTCAGACTATGCATTTACAAGGGAAGGAGCCCATTCCCGGCCGCGGATCCTTTTTCACGAGGATGTGACAGGAAAAGAGATCACGGGAAAGCTGCTGGAGCAGGTGCGGACTCTTGAAAATGTGACGCTCAGGGAGTATACTACGATGACAGATATCATTGTAGAGGACTACATGGGAAAGGATGGCGGCAGTGACCGGCGGTGTACCGGGATCATAGCGGAAGATAGTGATGGAAACCGGCTGGTGATCCGGGCGGGAGATACGATCCTTGCAAGCGGTGGCATCGGAGGCCTTTATAAACATTCCACCAACTATCCGCATCTTACGGGAGACGCACTGCGGATCGCAGAGAAACACGGGATACGACTGGAACATCTGGATTATGTGCAGATCCATCCTACAACACTGTATTCCAGGAAACCGGGGCGAAGATTCCTGATCTCAGAGTCTGTGAGAGGGGAAGGCGCTGTACTTCTTGATAAAAACGGGGAGCGATTCACGGATGAACTCCAGCCTCGTGATGTGGTGACGGCGGCGATTCGCAGACAGATGGAAAAAGACGGAACAGATCATGTGTGGCTCTCTATGAAACCGATCGATAAGGATACGATCATGAAGCATTTCCCGAATATATATGAGCACTGTCTTGAAGAAGGATATGACGTGACGAAAGACTGGATCCCTGTAGTACCCGCGCAGCATTATTTTATGGGAGGCATCTGGGTGGACAGTGACAGCCAGACGTCTATGAAACGGTTGTTCGCCGCAGGCGAGACAAGCTGCAACGGAGTACACGGGGCTAACCGGCTGGCAAGCAATTCGCTGTTGGAGAGCCTTGTGTTTGCAAAACGCGCCGCGCGGAAGATTGCGGAAGAAAGCGAGGAATAGGTATGAATAAAATTACGATGACACTTCAGGCGGATCATCTGATCCTGGAGGCGCTGAAAGAAGATATATCAAGTGAAGATGTGAGTACAAATGCGGTGATGAAAGAAGCCGTTCCCGGGGAAGTGGACCTGATCTGCAAGCAGGACGGAGTTATCGCCGGACTGGATGTATTCCGCAGGGTATTTGAACTGCTGGATGCTGATACGACGGCTGAGTTTTACTGCGCGGATGGAGACGATGTAAAGGCAGGACAGCTTATGGGAAAAGTGCGCGGAGATATTCGCGTGCTGCTGTCCGGCGAGCGGGTGGCGCTGAACTATCTCCAGCGGATGAGCGGAATCGCTACTTACACCCGGTCCGTGGCGAAATTGTTAAAGGGCAGCAGGACAAAGCTGCTTGATACGAGAAAGACAACGCCGAATATGAGGATCTTTGAGAAATATGCTGTTCGCGTGGGAGGAGGTTATAATCACAGATATAACCTTTCCGACGGTGTCCTTCTGAAAGACAATCATATCGGGGCAGCCGGCGGTGTGGCCCGGGCTGTGCAGATGGCAAGAGAGTATGCGCCTTTTGTCAGGAAGATCGAGGTGGAAGTCGAGAATCTGGATATGGTCCGCGAAGCGGTGGAGGCGGGAGCCGACATTATTATGCTGGATAACATGTCAACTGACGAGATGCGCCAGGCGATAGATATTATCGGAGGAAGAGCTCAGACCGAGTGCTCGGGCAATGTTACAAAAGAGAATATCGGCAGATTGACAGAGCTGGGAGTGGATTATATTTCCAGCGGGGCTCTGACTCATTCCGCATCAATACTTGACATTTCAATGAAAAACCTGCATGCTGTAGAGTAAGTGGAAGGAGGAGACCTGATGACAGGTTCGGACAGAAGAAACGCCATTGTGGAGCAGATCAGGAACAGTGCTGTTCCCGTACCAGGCAGAAATCTTGCCGCGGAGTTCGACGTGAGCCGCCAGGTGATCGTTCAGGACATTGCGCTGATCCGGGCGGCAGGACATGATATCATATCGACAAACAGGGGGTATATTATCAATGAGCCCCATTCGGTCAGCAGGGTCTTTAAAGTAAAACATACAGATGATCAGCTTGAGGAGGAACTGAACGCTATCGTGGACCTGGGAGGAAAGATCTGTGATGTATTTGTAAACCACAGAGTGTACGGCCGGCTGAAAGCGGAACTTAATATCACTTCCAGGAGGAAAGTGGGAGAGTTTATGGCGGATATCAGAAGCGGAAAATCAAGTCCGCTTAAGAATATTACTTCAGGTTACCATTACCATACGGTGGAGGCGGACAGCGAGGAAACACTGGATATGATCAGAAATATGCTTAAGGCGAAAGGTTTCCTTGTGGAGGAGAAAAAACAGGCTGCGGAATAGAACAAAGAAACGGAGCGTATCATTTGTTATGGAAGAAATCAGACAACTGCTTCAGGCGGTTTTAAATATAAATTTTATCCGCGCGGTAATCAGTAATCCGCGGGAAAAAGAGGGTATAATAAAAGTAAAGGTGAGACCGCTGGAGAAGAAGGGAGAGCTTCTTTTCCAGTTTGAGTCTTTTACGGAAAAACAGGCATTTCACAGAAATCTTGCGAAAGAAGAAGCTAAGGAACAGTTCCTCGAATATGCACAGCAGTTTCGACAGATACAGATTGAGACGGTAGAAGAGGAATGTACGGTGCTGATCAGTAAAAAAGGCAAGGTGACTGTCAGGAAAAAACGACGGAAAGAGAAAGCGCAGGCTGCGGATCTTTCTCATAACCGGAAAAAACATTATATTCTGGAAGAGGGAATAACCGTACCGTTTCTCAAAGATCTGGGAGTAATGACAGAGGATGGAAAGATTGTCCGGACAAAAACGGATAAATTCCGTCAGATCAACAGATTCCTTGAATTTATTGAGGATATTCTCCCGGGATTGGATCGGGGAAGAGAACTGACCATCCTTGACTTTGGCTGCGGGAAATCATATCTTACTTTCGCCATGTACTATTATCTTCATGAGCTGAGAGGATACGATATCCGTATCATCGGCCTGGATCTGAAACAGGATGTAATCAGTCATTGTCAGGAACTGGCTGTGCGATACGGTTATGATAAGCTGACATTTCTGGTGGGAGACATCGCGGATTATGACGGTGTGGATCAGGTGGATATGGTAGTCACCCTTCACGCCTGCGATACGGCGACGGATTATGCTCTGGCAAAAGCCGTCGGATGGGATGCGAAAGTGATTCTTTCCGTTCCGTGCTGTCAGCATGAGCTGAATACGCGGCTTGGCGAAATGCGCGTATGTGAAGGATGTCAGAAGAACGGGAATGATTTGACGCGAAAGGAAAGCCCGGTATGGGAGATGCTCGCTCCAGTGCTTGATTACGGGCTTTTGCGGGAACGTTTTGCGGCTCTTGTTACGGACGGACTCCGGGCGAAATATCTGGAAAATTCCGGATATGAGACACAGGTACTTGAATTTATAGATATGGAGCATACGCCGAAGAATATACTGCTGCGCGCGGTGAAAAAAGATACGGTAAATGCCGGCGCCGATGAAAGAAAAAACAAAAGAGCAGCGGAAGAGATTGATAAATGCGAAGAATTTCTGCAGACCGACCTGACATTGGGACGTCTGCTTTCATATAAAAAGGGAGAATAAACAGGGATGAAAAGAAAGATCATAAAAGCGGGAGTGCTGATTGTCGTTTTTATAGCGGCGCTTATAATCAGCAGTATGATCATAAACAGTGGAACGGACGACGAGATCGTGGATATGGGGGCTCCTACTCTGCCCAGAATATCTTTTACGGTAGACCAAAGAGAGGTTAATCCGCTCTTTGGATATGTACAGGATATGGATATCACAGCTATGAGAGATACGATAACTCCTCTTAATGCTGACGGCTCGCTGACCATGAATATCGAAAAGAACGGCCGGGAGATCAGTGATATCCGGTATGAAGTATATTCTCTGGACGGAGAGGAGAAATATACGGAAGGTAAGGTCGAAGTGCCTGAAGAAGACAGCGCGGCAACTTTAGATGTGGGAACAATCCTGTCCGGCGATACAAGGGAAGCTGTCCTGAAAGTGATGCTGACAGTGGGGGAAGATACTGTCAACTATTATACAAGGGTGGCTATGCCGGAAAATCTGACCACTGCAGAGTGCCTTGAATATGCACAGGATTTCCATGAAAAGGCTTTGAATAAGGAAGATACGGAGGAGATGGAAAGTCATCTGGAGCCGGGGGAGGAGAGCGATAATACCACGTATCAGACTGTGAATATTCATTCCGATATTACACATGTTCAGTGGGGCGATCTCTCTCCGGAAATCGTGGGAGATGTGGAGTGGAGCATTAAGGAAAGTAATACAGTGTATACCTCGATCCTGGCGAAATATCAGGTGTCATGTGTGGATGAAAACGGGGAATCAGGTCTTTATGATGTGAAAGAGTTTTTCCGGGTGCGTTTCCTGGTGGATACTATTTATCTGTTGGATTACAACAGAGATATGGAGCAGGTGTTCCAGGGAACGCCTCAGGATTTTGACGAGAACGGAATCCTTTTCGGCATTGCTTCAGATGATATACAGTATGAAACGAACAGCGATGAGACGATTGTGGCATTTGTCCAGGAGAGAAATCTCTGGCTCTATAACGGAGAGGCGCATGAACTGACGCAGGTGTTCAGTTTCGCCAATCAGGAGGGCAGGGATATGCGCAGTAAAAACGATCAGCATGCTGTCCGGATCATTAGTATGGATGACGACGGGAATATTGCATTTGCCGTATATGGTTATATGAACCGCGGTTTCCATGAAGGCGAAGTGGGAGTCGGGATCTATTACTTCAGCATGGATTCAAATGCTATAGAAGAAAAGGCATTTATACCGAGCACGAAATCTTATGCCATAGCGGCGGATGAACTGGCTAAAATGGTGTATTATAACCACGAACAGTCCATGCTTCATGTACTTGCAGATGGTACGCTGTATGAGATCGATCTGGATGCGGATAAGCAGACAGTGCTGGCGGAAGGTCTGACAGAAGATGAGTATGCTGTTTCAGACGACGGACATCTGATGGCATATCAGGTGAAAGAAAGCGAGGAAGAAGACAAAGCGACGGATAAGGATACAGGATCGGGCCAAGATAAGACGGCTGCGCCATCCGGAGGCTCCCAGATCTGCGTCATGAACCTAAAGAGCGGAAATACATTTACTATAGATGCGGCAGAGGGAGAGTCCGTGCGCCCGCTGGGATTTATCAACGGAGACTTCATATTCGGAAAAGAGCGTTCGTCCGACGCCGGCGTGACTGCTTCCGGAGAAGAGATCAGTCCGATGTATGAGATCGAGATCCGAAATTCCGACAATAAAACGGAGGCGCAGTATTCGTTTGAAGATGAGAATATTTATACTACAGATATTCTTATAGACGGTAATCTTCTGACGCTTAACAGAGTTGTGAAAAATGGGAACGTCTACAGTTCCACAGACCAGGAATACATTACAAATAACCAGGAGAGGAAAGAGTCGGATATATCTCTGACAACGTATACGACAGATGTGAAAGAGACACAGGTAAGGATGTCATTTGCAAATGGTATAGCCAGCACGGAGCCGGAACTGGTAAAACCGGGGCAGATCGCATCCGGAAAACCGCTGACGGTTACCATAAGCGGAGGCAGCAGCGGTGAAAAGTTCTACGTATACGGCATGGGAGAACTGATAGACGTTTATGATAAGGCGGCTTATGCGATTCAGAAAGCAAACGAAGTGGCCGGCGTGGTCATCTCCTCCGAACAGCAGTATGTGTGGGAGAGAGGCAACCGGGATCTGGTGTATTCCACAGACGCGTCCTCATTCCGCACAGAAGGAGATGAGACGTCTCTGGCGGCCTGCGAGCGCTATATGGAGCAGTATGAGGCTCATCAGGTTGATCTGACCGGCTGTGAGTTGGAACAGGTGCTTTATGTGATCAACAGAGGCTGTCCGGTGATCACTTTGATTGATACGGATCATGCGGTGCTGCTGACCGGATATACTACTACGGACATTACGTATATTGATCCGGAGGATGGAACGAATCATACCGTGGGTATGGGAACGATGGAAAAACAGACGAAGAAGGCTGGGAATGTATTTATTGGGTATATAAGATGAATTAACTGAAAAAAACATCCGTCACTACTGTTGGTGACGGATGTTTTCAATAGAGTATATCTGATAGCGGGAAACAAAAATTATACAAAAGTGTTATTTTGTTGTCTGAGCAAACAGAATCCCCTTATATTTGTTGAGCGCTGTATAAAGTATCAGACCCAGCACTCCGCAGGAGATCACTTCGCCAATGCCGACTGTCAGCATCATAAACGGGATCGGGAGCGGCACCATGTAGCCGTATTTTAATACGAATGGTACAACGATCACATTAGCAATGATCGGAGGAAGCGGTGCAAGATATTTACTCCTGTTTCTCAGCATCCAGGTAAAGACAGCGCCAATCAGTGTGGCAAGACTTCCAAAGATGATATCCGGAAGGATGCATCCGCCGAGGATGTTGCTGATAAGGCATCCTAAAAATACACCTGGAATAGCTGCGGGGGTAAATACCGGAAGAATGGTCAGAGCCTCGGAAATACGAACCTGAACCTCTCCGTAACTGAATGACGCGCCGAGCAGAGTCAGCACGACGTAGATAGCGGCGATCATAGCCGCCTGTGCTATGAACAGCACTTTGCTTGATTGATTGTTTTTCATTTTTCTGTTCTCCTTTAGTTTTGTTTTACGTGTGGAAGGTCTCGAACACACGATTCATTTAACGCCGGAAATCGGCGGCAAGCCCGATAGACCTTGGTTTTTGTGGGCTTTGCAACGTGGGATAGTATAACACGGAGAAGGCTGAAATTCAAGCCGTACCCACAATTTACCCACACCGAAATAAAAAAGCACTCTATCCCGTAATGGGCAGGGTGCCATATTATCATGTGAATTAAGGGCTATCTTTCTTTATAATTTCTTCCTTTAGCTTAGCGCAGTTGTTTTGTATGCTCACAAGGAAGCTATTATTTAAATACTCCGAGTCAACATATCCATTCTTTCCTTTAATTACACTCTTGTAGCTTGTACCATGTTTCGCATTAAATTCCTTAGTTTTTTCTTTTTCTTCGTCGCTTGGCTCGTATTCAAAATGGAGAAAGGCGTAAATGTTTTCCAGTATTGCTTTGCCGGTGGGAGATGATAAAAGCACATTGAGGGCGGAAAGAGTTCTGCTTTTTTCTTTCTTTTCTTTTACTAGTTCAGATAGATAGTGGTCAGGATCTTCTTCGTATCCGCTTATTAATTGGCCGTGTTCTTTCCAGTATTTATGAAGCTCGGCTACCGATTGAACGGCATTTTTTCTATATTGCAATTCAGGCACTTCTTCACTGTTGTTCCACAAGGCTAATGTATGTTCATCTTTTGTCAGTGTTTTAAGCCACATTTCTTGTATATTTCTGGTCGAGGTTTCTGTAAGCCCTGTTTCTTGTGAAATGTAATGGATATCATGGGTTGTTTCACCTATGTGCCCAAAGAGGAAATCTGCGGAACACGAAAAAAGACGACAGTATGCAGAAACGTACTCTCCCTGTAGTTTGTCTGTAGTATCTGATTTGAGATGTACTTGTATCTTTTTTTCAACAGCGCATATAGCGTTTCCTTCATTTTTTTCTATGCTTTCATAATTTGGCTTTTGTTTAACACTTACAAGGCCATTATGATATAGTTCTTTTGCTAGTTCTTTTGCTGTATAAATGCCGTGTGCTTCCATCAACTTCCATAGTCTGTTTTTGAAAAGTGATAAATCTGAGTGATCTTCAGTTCTATATGCCATGCTTACCCTCCTAAAAAGAAAAAAACGTATAAAATCACAAAAATAAAAATAATAAAAGATGTTAAAAAAGATAGATTCTTGCTTTTTTATAGTATACCATAAAGATGTAAATAAGCAATATTAAAAAAGCAATAACAGGAAAGGAGTTTTTAATGGAAACAAAAAAAGGAAACGAGTCAAGATTAATGAGTGCTGATGAGACTTGCAAATATCTAGGGCTTGGAAAAAACCGTGGGATTGGGTTTGCAAAATCAATAGGAGCAGAAATTGCAATAGGAAGAAGACGACTTTATGACCGGAAAGTGATAGACGCTTATCTCGACAAAATGCAAGGGGTGAAGTAATGCAAAAAGAAAATGGAAATAACCGAGTACACACAGGGGATCAGTCCGGCAAGACTGAATTTCCAATAATGAACCTGCTGCCAGTCGGCAAAGAAAACGCAATCAGTACAACAGAGCTGGTGCGGCTGACGGGGTGTAAATCTGCCCGGGATCTTCAGGAGCGCATTGCTTATGAGAGAAACCACGGTGCGGTGATATGTTCCGGATCCGGTCGTGGCTACTGGAAACCGAAGGACAGGCAGGAGATACAGGAGTTTGTCAGAACGATGGACGCAAGGGCGCTGAATACTCTAAGAGCAGCAAAGAGTGCAAGAGCAGTTTTAAAAATTCCGGCTGGGCAGCAGGTCATAGAGGGGAGTGGCGAAGATGTCGGATGTGAAATGGATTAAGATTACAACGGATATCTTTGATGATGAGAAAATCCTGCTTATTGAGAGCATGCCGGATGCAGATTCGATCATTGTGATTTGGTTTAAATTGCTCTGCCTTGCTGGGAAGATGAACAATAGCGGGGTATTCACTTTAAACGATTCGCTTCCGTATACGGATAATATGCTTGCAACGATATTTCGCAGGAAAGAAACTACTGTGAAAATGGCCCTGGATATATTTGAAAAATTCGGAATGATTCAAAGGCTTGAGGGGGTTATTGCAATTCCGAACTGGGGGAAACATCAAAATCTTGATTCAATCGAGAAAAAGCGTGAGTATCAACGAGAATACATGAGACGATACAGAGAAAAACAAAGAGATTTAGCAGGCAAGCCTAACTGTAAGACTAACAGTAAAGCTAAAGTTAGCCGTATAGATAAAGAAATAGATATAGATAATAATATATGTTCGCCGGAGCCGGACGAACGTGAACAAGACTTTGAAAAAATCTATGCAATCTATCCGAAAAAGCGTGGGCGGACACGTGCATTTTCAAATTATTGTTCGTGGCTGAAAGGTCGGATGGTAAACGGGAAACGTAAAAAGCTGACAAATCGGGAAATGTATCTTGCTGTGCGCCGGTACGTGGAGCAGCAGAAAGCTAGTGGAACAGAATTAGATTATTACAAGAATTTTGATACCTTGATGGGAAGTCAGCTTCTTGATTATGTGGAGGATGAAGAGGATGAGCAGTCTTGAAGAACGTTCAGTGATCGGCTGTCTGCTGATGGACAATGGACAGATACATAAAATATGCGACATATTAAAGCCGGAAATGTTCAGCGATCCGCTTATGCGTGATATATACCGGGAGATTGTAAAGGCTTATGATATCGGACAGCCGTCTAATCTCGTAACGATTACGCAGGCGGTAGAGTGCGACACATTCCCACGAGAGCATATTGGGCAGGTATTAAAGGAGTGCGTTCTGCTGCCAATCACATCCGGGCAAATCAGCAGCTATGCCGACAGTCTTGTGAAAGAGTATAAGGCGAGAGAATTAAAGCGGATTGTGTCTAATATGCAGATCACGGCAGCAGGCGTTAATGCGCAGATTGCGGATCTGCTGAGGGAGCTTGAAGCACTCAAGAAGAATGAAAAGAGCCGGGCAAGGCAACTATCTGCAATTGTGGGAGAATATCGGGATCAGTATTTCAAAGAACAGACAGAGGACAAGCTGTATACAGGATTCTCTAAACTGGATGATATCACAGGCGGATTAGAGGGCGGTGACATGATTGTGATTGGAGCAAGGCCGGGAGTTGGGAAGTCTGCTTTTATATCTCAGATTATTCTTGAAATGGCGAAAAAGGGAAATCGGATAGGCTTCTATAATCTGGAAATGTCGGATAAACAGGTGTATGAGCGTTTCCTGAGCAATCAGAGCGGAATCAAGCTGAACCGTATCCGCAGGGCAAAGCGGTTCTTGGGGGATGAGCAGGAACGCTTTCGGAAAGCCAATGATACACTGGGAAGGATGGATATTCTTATCAGCAGCGGCGCAAAGTCTGTATCCGAAATCCGTAATGAATGCCGCCATCAAGAGCTTGACTGTATTATTATTGACTATTTACAGCTTGTAAAAGCAGACATTAGATATCAGAATCGGGCGAGTGAGGTTGGTGCAATTTCTAAAGCAATAAAGGCGCTTGCTATGGAACTGAACATTCCGATCATAGCGCTATCTCAGCTAAATCGAGTCAGTGAGGTAAGAGAAACAAAAGAACCAACAATGGGAGAACTAAGAGAGGCTGGGGATATTGAGCAAGATGCGAGCATTATTATTTTGTTGTGGAATCTGGATTCAGATGATACCTGCAGGAAAGGTTTGAAAGTCGATAAGAACCGCCAGGGAGAACTTGGTAAAATCGTATATAGGTTTGACGGCGGCGAAATGAAATTTATAGAGACTGATGAAGAGGTAAAAAGCAGCGGGGAGTTTAAACGGGCCCCGGTAAAAACACCGTTTGACTGATGTATGGGGATTGTGAGATTGCAAAAAGGCACGGAAGAATTTGAGATGTTCCGGGACTACTGGAGAATGCTGGAAGAGAATTGGGGCATTGAAGAGACAGAGGAATACTGGGATAAGGTGATCGCAGATACAGATGCGTTTTATAAGAAGTATAAAACGGCATTCTCAAAGGATCTGGCTGTCGCATTAATAAATGAACTGGAAAGGAGAACGAAAAATGCGGAGAAAATGCATGGTGACCATTCAAAAAGGTGATCAGGATATTCAAAAGGGTATGGGGGTATATCCTACAGCGTGGGCGGATGTAATTATGGATATAAAGGCAGATAGCAAAGTATATGAGATATCCGGCGAGCTAATTGAGGTATCTGGAAACAGAGGATGTATATCTTTAAAAAATGGTCTTTTGCTTTCAGTGCCGCTTTGCTGTATAAGACTGACAGATATATAAAAAGAGCCTGCCGCAAGCGGACAAGCCCTTCCCGATATTGGATAAATAAAGTATAAGGGAGAAGGCTGCTCATGTCAAATGTGAACCTTGAAAACAGAATATTGACAAATGAGGAACTTGTTTCATTGATTAAAGCTGGAGAGTGCGTTTCTGATAATATGCTCACACTCTGGCGGCAGAATAAGAGATTTATTAGTTCGCTGGCCAGTAAATATGCTGGCGGGGCTGAACGAGAGGATCTTGAGCAGTCCGGGTATATTGGATTGTCTGATGCTGTGCAACACTATGATTCTGGAAGGGGTGTGCCCTTTATCAGTTATGCTGCGTTCTGGATAAAACGTCGGATGAAAGAGTGTGTAGACAATAACAGGGCAATTCATTTACCTTCCGGTATACAGGACGATATGCGGGAGTATAAAAAGATTGTCCGAGAATACGAGCAGAAATATGCCTGTGAACCGTCAGAACGCGAAATAACCGCTCTTATGCGTATTAGCCGGGAGAAGTTAGCACAGATACAGAAAGCGCTTAGAACGGGGCAAATACGAAGTCTCAGCGAACCTGTGGAGAATGAGGATGGCGAGACTACTCTTGTGGACATTCTGGCAGCAGGTGACAACATGGAAGAAGATACAGTGCAGTCTATAGATGCTGAAGACATGAAACGTAGCCTTTGGTGTGCGGTGGATGCGCTTCCTGCTGATCAGTCCTGTATGATCCGCCTGAGATTCATTGAAGGACTTACTGTAAAAGAAATTGAGAAACGCATGGGTGTTACATCCAGTCAAGTAAACACCATTCAGAGAAGAGCTGAGAGAACGCTTAGAAGCTATTCGGTGCGTTATAGGTACAGACGTTATTATGAGCAGTATCTTTCCGCGGCTCCAATATCCCATGTTGGAGTAAGACGATTCCGGCAGACGTGGACAAGTGAGGTTGAAAAGGCCGCTTTGGAAATATAAGCCCCCTGGGTGGTATTTGGGGTATATAACCCGATCTACTGGCTGTGGGTAACTTTTTCCAACTCTAGCTGAGAATTTATAAAAGGGGGAGAATTTCGCTTTTAAGTTTATAAAGAAATCGAACAAGTGGTTGCTGCCTGCTGCCCGATGTGGTAGGATATGGACAGGAACAATCGTGTTGCAGGGTGGCTGACCTCTATTCTACATAGAATGGGGGTGGTGCTGATGGACAAGAAACCGTTTGACTTTAAAGATCTGATGGCTTTTGGAATGTTCATTCTGGCATTGCTGACATTCGTTTTTGCGAACTTGAAGTAATGTTTTAAGGCATAGAAAAACCACCCCGGAAACTTTGGCGAGTTAGGGTGGTGATTCTATTACTCTTTAACGGGGCCAACCACTTTGTGGCGGTTGTTCCTTTTGCACTTTTAATATAGCATATTCGGAATAGTGGTGCAAGATATTACTTAGAATTTCCAGAGGATCCGGAAGATTCATGCTCTATGCGGTCATCTATGGCTTTCTTGATATATCCGTTCACAGATTCTCCGGCGCGCTCTGCGGCCGCTTTGATTTCCTCGTATTTTTCTTTTTGAACGTCCAGAGGGATGCGCTTTAATTTTGATTTTTGATAGCCATATAAGTATTCTTTTCTTTGTTCAGAGATTGGCATTATTTCACCCGCTTTCTTCGTTGATAATTTGTGGGGCGTCTCTAAGATAGAGAGGCCTTCTCCACCTTACATTGCAAGTATACCATGATTTCAATGATATGTACATAACAATAATGGACAAAAATATGTACATAACTTTGTGCAGAATGTCAATTGAAAGTTATGTACATAACAATTATAATATAATCAAGATAAAGGTAAGGCAAACGAACAGCCCGAAAAGCTGTGAAGCCGGAAACCATATACCTGTGAGCGAAGTCGTGGACGAGGTGCAATAGTCAGGAAGATGAGCCGGCCGGATGCATCCGATATCTTAGAAAAATCAATGGAAGGAGACGGGAACATGAAATACAATCTCAGGGCGATCATGTTAAGAGCATGGGAGAACTACCGTAAGATGCAGCTTTCATTCGCGGAGTGCTTACATAGAGCATGGCTCTCAGCGAAAGCCGAGAAGGTCAATACTAAGCGGATTGAAAACGCGAAAGCGGCAGCAGGAATTAGCGAGGAGACGAACACATGGAGCGGATGGAAACAGCTCGGATATGAAGTGATCCACGGCAGCAGGGCGCTGTTTGGTGCAGAGCTGATCTGGGGGAGTAAGGGGGATGGTGCTGTATACAAAGCGAGATTCTTCGGACGTTCTCAGGTGCAGGAGATCGCAACAGCATAAAGAAAATGCCCTTGCCAGTGCTGCAACACTGACAGGGGCGAGTACAGCCGGAGGCTATACCAAAAATAACAGCCATAGTATAGCAGAGATCCGGCGGAAAGAGCAAGAGGTAAATGGACGAAAAAGAAAAGATTATTGTGGGATTCATCACAGAGATGTTGAAGACCACACCTGATGATTATATTGAGATAAAGCTGATAATGCTCGCGGTATACGCAGGAAATGCGGCGGTTCTGAATTTCTTAAGAGTAGCGTTTGAACTAATCGAAACGTGCAGACCGAAGCTGATCGAGATGAAATAATAACCGCCCTCCCCGGGGAGCTGCGCCAACAGCAGAACCGGGGCGGCGGGGTGGAAGGAGAAAGGAATATATGATAAATAAAGATGCAGCAAATGCGTTTTTTGAAAGGAATGCGTGTCTTGTAGTGGATCGGGATGTTATCCCTGAGAAAGTTGCAGTAGAACTTACGAGCAGAGAGGCTGTTGAGTTCGCGAAGAAAATGGAAAGTAGTGCTTGTAATGGATATGGAATAGGGGAGATCGGCACTATGAGATATTTGAACCGTAGGGGCTTTTTCCTTGCGCTTACATACCAAAATGTAAGGCATGAGCTCGGATCGGAGGCAGATCATGAGCGTAAAGATTAGAATGACATACACTGAGGTTGAGGAGATGGCCGGAGTGATCCGGCTGCTCTCCACTAAGGGGGAGCTTGAAACGATAGCTGAACAGAACGCGGAACAAAGAGAAATGAGCGCAAATGCAGAAGTTGGGGGAGTATAGCCGACAAATCAGACACCCTAAAAAGAAAGAGGTGAGACAATGAGCAAATTGCAGGATATTTACCAGAGAGCCTATAATAATACGCCTGCTGCCACTGTTGACGATAACGCAGTAGGAGAGGCAGTTCGAGAGCAGATTGAACGGGAGAAGAGCCGGGCAGGTGGAACTTTGTCAGAGGATGAATGGTCTGATCTGGTCTGTCTCGGCACAAGCTACGGACAGGCGCAGGGCTTCGAGAGTGGCTTCAGGTATGCTCTGGCACTGATCTTTGAAAGCCTGAGCAATTAAAAGCCCCGCGGTGCGGCAACACCACGAGGCAGAACAGAAATAACCCAATACACACGATAAAGGGTCAACATGATTATATACTGTCATGTGGCCCTATTGCAATATGTGAACTGACGTTCAGACGGCAGAGAAAGGAGCAGACATGGCAGTTGATAGCAAAGGGAAGAAATTACCATCAGGAATACGACAGAGAGCCAACGGGAGATATGAGGGGCGCATAAAATACGACTATAAGAGCTATTCAGTTTATGCCGATACGATAACCGAAACTAAAAAGAAAATGCGCGATCTGAAGTATAAGCTGGAGCATGGTCTTTTCGTATCAAAAGAAAAGATTACACTGGATGCATGGTATAAAACATGGCTAGAGGAATATAAAAAGAATCGGGTAAAGATCGGAACATATACCAGCTATGAAAAATATTATCAGAGTGTTATTAAGGGCAGACTCGGCAGCAGGAACTTAAATGATATACGAGGTGAGCATATTCAGAAATTATACAATGATCTGGTAAAAGAGGGGTATGCACTTTCAAGCATCAAAATTGTATCTGCCGTATTGAATGGCTGTTTTAAGCAGGCAGAGCGGAACGGGCTTATAGAACGCAATCCGGTGAAATTAGCTGAATTGCCACGTCAGACGGAGAAGAAAACGCGGCAGGCTATGACGAGAGAACAGCAGGCGTTGTTCATGGAATATGCAAAGGAAAGCTATTTATATCATTTCTTTGAGGTTATGCTCCGGACCGGCATGAGAAAAGGGGAGACGCAGGGGCTTAAATATCCGGATATAGACCGAAAAGCAAACGTTATACATGTCAGGCGCACACTGAAATATATTGAGCATCACGGATATATCGAGGACACACCGAAAACAAGGACTTCTACAAGAGATATTCCGTTGACTGCTGCCGTATTGGAACATATAGAGGCACAGCGGAATTACTGGGGCTTTAAGGTCGTTAATATGAATCAGTATATTTTCTGCAATGAAAGAGGGGAGGCGCTGAGCAGGGAAAGAATACAGGCAGAAATAGACCGGACTATAAAGCGGATCAGGGCAGCAGGTCACGACTTCCCGAGGATTACTTCCCATGTGTTCCGGCATACATTTGCCACCAGAGCAATAGAGGCGGGGATGCAGCCGCAGGTATTAAAGACGATTCTCGGGCATAGTTCCCTTGCTATGACAATGGATCTGTATAGTCACGTTTTGCCGGATACAAAGGCGGAGGAAATGGAGAAAATAGCAAACGTATTTTAAGGGGGCCTGCTGCCCTCTTTTTCGTGTGGGTATACCCACTTTTGTACCCACAATGCAGTAAATAGTGATAAATTAGAATAAAAAGAAAGAGCCCGAAAACACGTTGTTTTCATGGCTCAATAATCAATCATAAACCTATATAAATAGGTAAGAATCGAAGTTTTGTTTTACGAGTGGAAGGTCTCGAACACTCGGCACATTTTACGGCGGTGACCGCCGGCAGACCTTGAAAGACCTTGTTTTTAGACGGGCCTGCAACGAAAGACAGTATAGCATGATAAAAAACAGAAATCAACTAGCAGACCCAATTCTACACTAAGATCTAATCAACGTCACTGATAACAGTGGCGTCTGTAGTTTTCTACCCTTTCAGCAGATCATCGATCATCCTTGATGCCTCGCTTCTGGTGACGGTATCAGGATCCCAGGATAGTTTTACCCGCTTCTTGCGTATCAGATTGTTTAGAAATGCGATCTGCTTCGGTGTGGCAGGCTGAGGCTTCTTTATTTTGTATGTAAGCTGTACCGGTTTGAAGAGTTTAGGATCCTTCTCTTCGAAATAGTGTGCCAGAGTCTGGTAAAGCTTGGCTGTGGCAAGAGCGTCGTGATAAGCGCGGTGAGCCGATTTGTTTTCTATGTGATAGTATTCACAGAGGCTCCCAAGACTTTTTGATTCCAGCCCGCTTAGCGCCTTCTGGGCAATCTTGAGCGTATCGATCCCCATTTTTTCAAACGATAATCCATTGGCAGCAGCGCTGCATTTCATAAAACTGTAGTCAAAAGAAACGTTGTGCCCGATCAGCACATCGTCTTCACAGAAATCAAGAAAATCTGCTACAACACTGCATCTCGGCCGTGCTTCCGCTACCATCTCATTGGTAATTCCGGTCAGGGATGTGATTGCGGGTGAGATGGAAGTGGTTGGTTTAATAAATTCCATGAAGCGTTCCGCTACTTTTCCGTTCCGTACTTTCAGAGCTCCAATCTCTATGATCTCATTTTCAAGTGGATTTAGTCCCGTTGTCTCAACGTCAAATGCTATATATGATTTCAACATGATGAAAATCTCCTTATCTGTCGATATTATACTTGAAAATGATGGGAAATGACAGCAAAGTTTTTATGATGGTTTACATCAAAAGTTGATCTTTTTTAATCTTTATAAATATAACCAAAATATGAAGATTATAAAGAATTTATAAAAATATATCATTTACAACTTTTCACTGCGTTGATATACTGTTTTAGAGTGTTAAAGTTTCTTAGATATATCTAAGGAAAAGGAGGGTGTTTTTAATGATCACATTTATCATCGGTCTCGTGATTCTTTTTGTAGGCGCCGCGCTCTATGGGAAATTCTGCGAGAAAGTGTTCGGTCCTGACGACAGGAAGACTCCTGCCTATACAAAAGAGGACGGTGTTGACTATGTACCTATGAGAGGGTGGAAGAACAGTCTGATCAATCTGCTGAATATTGCGGGTACGGGCCCGATCCTCGGACCGATCCAGGGTATCCTGTTCGGCCCCATCGCGTTTATTACGATCCCGATCGGAAACATTATCGGCGGTGCGATGCATGATTATTTCTCCGGCATGATCTGCCTTCGCGACGGCGGAACCCAGATGCCGGATATGATCCGCAAGTACAGCAACAAGGGTGTTTACACATTCTATCAGATCTTCTGCAGTCTGCTGCTTCTCCTTGTGGGTGCGGTGTTTATCTACACACCGGGAGATATTGCGGCGACTCAGGTATTCGGATTTGACGGAGCGGTGACGTCCGTATCTACATGGGTGATCTATGGCGTGATCTTTGTATATTATCTGATCGCGACTGTATTTCCGATCGACAAGATCATCGGACGGATTTATCCGATCTTCGGTGCAATCCTGCTGTTCTCCGCTGTCGGAGTATTTATCGGTATCTTTGCACTCGGATTTCCGCTCAATGAAATCTGGGAGGACTGGAATGCGGGCGGAGTCCTGTACGGTGATTACTTCAGTGCAAATCACTTTGTTCCGATCTTCTTCATCACTGTGGCATGCGGTATTCTGTCAGGATTCCACTCTACACAGACGGCAATCATTTCCCGTACGATGAAGAGCGAGAAACAGGGTCGGATGACCTTCTACAACATGATGGTAGTAGAAGGTTTCATCGCCATGGTATGGGCAGCCGGCGCAATGGGTGTTTATAATCTTGGTCTTCAGCAGGCGGATGCATCTCTGGCAACAGCTACGATCGGTGTTGTATGTAAACATATTCTCGGACCGGTCGGCGGTGTCATTGCTCTTCTCGGCGTTATCGTGCTTCCGATCACATCAGGAGATACGGCGCTGCGTGCACTCAGACTGGCAGTTGCAGACGGCCTTCACATTGATCAGAAGTCTATAAAGAAGAGACTCGGTCTTGCGGCAATTATCTTTGTACTTGTTGCAGTGATCCTTGTATTTGCCAAGAGCAATGCGGAAGGATTTAATATCCTGTGGAGATATTTTGCATGGTCCAACCAGAGTCTGTCTCTGTTTGCATTCCTTGCGATCACAGTATGGATGTTCGAGACGGGAAGGACGAAATTCGTCTGGATGCCGCTCATACCGGGCGCATGGTATACTTTTGTCACGGTTACATACATTGCAAATGCAAAAATCGGATTTAACATTCCGTGGCTTGGCGCTTATATCATTGGTGTCGTAGCAGCGGCGGTTTATGTGGCAGTACTGCTCTGGTACGGCAGAAAACGTTCAGCTATAAAGGCAAGACAGGCCGGAAAAGTGGCGTAAATATAGAATGAAAATGATTATTGCACTATGATATAACGAAAAGAAGCTTCTCCTGACAATGACAATAGGGAGAAGCTTTTTTTGGTCTGTCTGCTTTACAGAAAATCTTTCAGTTTCTTCAGCAGATCCTCCTCGGTCCGGATAATTTTCTGAGCAAGATCCGCGGCTTTTTTGTCAGCCTTATCATACTGATTTGCTTTCCCGCCCAATGTCTTGATACCCATTGTGCACCCATCTATGAGAAGGCGCGCAATCTGAAGATTGTCACTGTTGAAAGTCAGTTTCATTTCCGTGGTGAACCAGGACATAGCGCTCGCCATGATGCCGGGGGATTTCGCCTCGATTCCTGCTTCTTTGAGATGTGACACTGCCTCGTCTTCAAGCTGCCGATGCTTTTCGGTATAATCATTGATCAGTTTTCTGAATTCCGTATCTTTTACATATTCCTTTATCTGTTCAAAGCTCTCAACGGCCATTCTGCAGCCGACGCAGCATTCTTCAAGCAGTTTCCTTGTCTGTTCGTCCATGTAAATCCCTCCCGAAATGTTGATGTGCTGCAAAGCCGGATATGCCGGAAAAGCGGCCGGGCGATGCGGCATATGACTATATTTTGTATTTTTTTCAATAATATACATAAAATAAGAAGAAATTCAGATTCGACAAATTGATTTTTCCCCACTCATGCCATATAATGAACCCGAACCGGAGCAATCCCGATGCAGATGCGGGATGTTCACACTAAGATCGGTTCTAAAATACAGAAAGGGGGAAGTCTATGTTAAAAGGAAAGACGGTGCTTCTGGGAGTGTCAGGCAGCATTGCCGCATACAAGACGGCTTATCTTGCCAGCGCTCTTAAGAAACTGGATGCAGATGTCCATGTCCTGATGACGCAGAACGCGACTAATTTTATCAATCCCATCACATTTGAGACGCTTACCGGAAACAAGTGCCTGGTGGACACATTTGACCGGAACTTTGAGTTCAGCGTTGAGCACGTATCTCTGGCAAAACAGGCGGACGTGGTGATGATCGCTCCTGCCAGCGCCAATGTGATCGGCAAGCTCGCCCATGGCATTGCGGACGACATGCTCACCACGACAGTGATGGCATGTAAATGCAAAAAGATAGTTGCGCCGGCGATGAATACAAACATGTTTGAAAATCCGGTTGTGCAGGATAATCTTAAGCTCCTGACTCATTATGGATATGAGGTCATCAGTCCGGCGACAGGTTACCTGGCGTGTGGAGATACCGGAACAGGGAAGATGCCGGAGCCGCAGGAACTGCTTGAGTATATTCTGCAGGAGATCGAATATGAGAAGGACATGCAGGGACTGAAAGTTCTCGTGACCGCCGGCCCTACTCAGGAGGCTATCGATCCGGTGCGCTATATCACCAACCATTCGACAGGAAAAATGGGATATGCCATCGCGAAAATGGCGGCGCGGCGCGGCGCCGAGGTGACGCTGGTGGCCGGACAGACTGCACTGGAAACGCAACGTTTTGTTGACACGGTATCTGTCAGGTCAGCAAAGGATATGTACGAGGCGGTGACAAGCCGTGCCGCAGAGCAGGACATTATCATCAAGGCGGCGGCTGTAGCTGATTACCGTCCGAAATATGTGAGCGATCACAAGATGAAGAAACACGACGGCAATCTTGTGATCGAACTGGAACGCACGGACGACATCCTTGCAAGTCTCGGCGAGAACAGACGCCCGGGGCAGTTCCTGTGCGGATTTGCCATGGAGACGGAAAATCTGCTGGAAAATTCCAGAAAAAAACTTAAGAAGAAGCATCTCGACATGATCGTCGCCAACAGTCTGAGAACAGAAGGAGCCGGATTCGGCGGCGACACAAACGTAGTGATTATGATCACGGAATCAGAGGAAATCTCACTCGGGAAAATGACAAAAGAGGAGACAGCCTTGCACATCCTTGATCAGATCATGAAAATGAGATAACAGAGACCAAAATGTATTGTATCCCGCAAGGGAATGATAACAAGGAGGCAATTATTATGAACAATTCAATAACTCAGAAACCCGCAGGAAGCAGATACAGCACGATGAGTCTGGTACAGGTGGCGATATTCGGTGCAATCATATGCATCATGGCCTTTACCCCCTTTCTGGGCTATATCCCGCTGCCGTTTACAAGAGCAACGATCATCCACATCCCTGTTATTATCGCTTCACTGCTGATGGGACCGAAAAAGGGCGGTGTACTTGGCTTCTTATTCGGTCTGACTAGTTTTATCAATAACACGATCAATCCTACGGCTACGTCGTTTGTATTTACCCCATTTTACACTGTAGGCGAGTTCAGCGGCGGCATAGGGAGTCTGGTCATCTGTTTTATCCCGCGCATTCTGGTAGGAATCGTACCATATTTTGTATACAAATTGGTGCTCAGGCTTTCAAGCGAAAAGACGAGGAACCGGGGTGTGTCCAATATCGGGCTTATACTGGCAGGAATATCAGGAGCTCTCGTAAATACGCTGCTGGTTATGAACCTGATCTATGTATTTTACGGAGACGCCTATATAAAGGCAAGTGAAAAGGCGGTATCACTGGGATATATGGTCATCCTGTCCATAATCGGGATCAACGGCGTGCCGGAAGCCATCATCGCAGGCATCCTTACCCTGTGTATCGGGAAAGTACTTCTGAAGAAAAATGTAAGAGAAAGGCTGGGATTTTAGAGATGATCTTGGCAATTGATATCGGAAATACCAATATAGTGCTCGGCTGCATTGACGGAAAGAAATGTCTTTTCGTCGAGCGGCTCTCCACAGTACGTACCAAGACGGAACTGGAATATGCCATAGATATCAAAAATGTACTTGATATCTATCATATAAAAAAAGCGGATCTTGACGGAGGCATTATCTCTTCCGTGGTGCCGCAGATCACCACAGTGGCAAAGCTGGCTGTTGAAAAGATCCTGAAGAAAGAAGTGCTTGTTGTGGGCGCGGGTATCAAGACAGGGCTTAACATCCGCATCGATAACCCGGCTCAGCTCGGAAGCGATCTGGTGGTTGATTCCGTGGCGGCAATCGCCGAATATCCGGCGCCGCTTCTGATCTTTGATATGGGAACCGCCAATACAGTCTGCGTCATCGATAAAAATAAGAATTATATCGGCGGTATGATTTATCCGGGAATCGGCGTTTCGCTGGATTCCCTGACCGCCCACGCATCCCAGCTGGGCGGCATCAGCCTGGAAGCGCCGGAACATATCATAGGAAAGAATACGGTGGACTGTATGAAAAGCGGAACGATCTACAGTGCGGCTGCAGCCATCGACGGCATCATCGACAGACTGAAAGAAGAACTTGGCGATGACGCGACTGTGATTGCAACCGGCGGCCTGGCAAATAAGATCGTGCCATACTGCAGGAGAAAGATCATACTGGATGATAATCTGCTGCTGAAAGGGCTGGCGGTGATATATCGTAAGAATAGGAAGTGAAATTCGTGTTTGTTTCAGAGATTACGCCTTATACTGAACAGAAATGTTATATCGATAAGAGGACGCAAAAAAGAGGGAAATGCTCGTTCATTGGAACTCCCATTTCCTTTCGCTTAACATCCAGAACAAATGCTTTTCGGAACGCTCCTGCCTTGATGCATGGCTCACGCAGTTCTCTCTTTTTTGCTGGTTCATCTAATCATTATATTTTCTATCCGGTATTTATAATCATCTCTGAACAAATACTCGTAGAAACGGGAAGAGATCGGAGCAGAGTCGATAAAGTGCTCCTTTCTTCCCGTTTTTATGACTGTTTGTTTATAGAATATGCTGCTGGTAACCAGAAAATCTGACGCCTGATGCGCCAGCTGAGAGAAGCGGATACTGTATAAGCCATGCGCTAAGGCAGGAGCGTTCCGAATACACCTGGTTCTTCCTGTTAGAAAAAGCAAATGCAAGTTCCAATGGACGAGCATTTGCTTTTTCGTTACAGGGATTCCAGGGGATGAGGAGAAGCGGGCCGGCATGGCTTATACAGTATCCGCTTCTCTCAGTGTCCGCATTTGAGTTCAGACTTCTTTTCCGTATTCAGCAGAATAATCTATACAACAAACACGAATTTATTTCGTTAAGACCTCAACCCCGGTTTCTGTGACGAGCACCATATATTCGATCTGAGCCGACAGTCCGTCATCGATTGTGTACACGGTCCATCCGTTGTCTTCATCCACGAAAAAGTCCGGGCTTCCCTCGTTGATCATAGGCTCTATGGTGAACATCATGCCGGGTACAAGGAGCATCTCACTGCCTTTTGGCGTTACGTAGCTTACGAACGGGTCCTCATGGAACTCCAGTCCGATGCCGTGGCCTCCGATCTCTTCTACGACAGAGTAGCCGTTTGCTTTGGCGTGGGTATTGATGGCGTCGGCGATGTCGCCTAAGTGCCCCCACGGTTTAGCTGCCGCCAGACCTAATTCCACACATTCTTCCGTGACGCGGACGAGACGTTCAGCACGTTCAGAGACTTTCCCCATCTTGAACATACGGGAGGCGTCAGAGAAGTATCCGTCTACAATGGTGGATACGTCCACATTGATGATGTCGCCTTCTTTCAGGATGATATCTTTATCAGGAATACCATGGCAGATCTCGTTATTGAGCGAAGTGCACACGCTCTTTGGGAATCCCTGATAATCCAAAGGTGCGGGGATTCCGCCGTGTTCCGTGGTAAAGCGGTACACGATATCGTCGATTTCGGCGGTGCTCATGCCGATGCGGATGTGTTTAGCCACCTCGTCAAGCACAGCCGTATTAAGAGCGGCGCTTATTTTTATCTTTTCTATCTGAGCCGGTGTCTTGAGCAGTTTGCGGGTGGGAACAATCTCACCTTTTTCTGCGTGTAAAAGCATTTTTTCTTCGATAGGCATATGGCATTTTTTATACTTTTTGCCGCTGCCGCACCAGCATAGCTCGTTTCTTTCCATGAAATACATCTCCTCTTAAAAATATTTATCTGATCAGAACCGATGGATGAACAGACCGCTCCGAAGTTTTGGCTCAAACCATGTGGACTTGGGCGGCATGAGCATTCCTGCATCCGCAACGGACAGAAGTTCATCCATTGAAGTCGGATACATAGAGAACGCCATTCCATCGGCTTCATCGGCTGCCTGCTCCAGAGCTTCCAGGCCGCGGATCCCACCGATAAATCGGATGCGGGGATCTGTCTTCGGATCGCTGATGCCGAAAATCGGCGCCAGGATATATTCCTGAAGCACTGATACGTCCAGGCTGCTGACCGGATCGTCGGCATAGAGTTCCGGGGATGCAGTCAGCTGATACCATTCGCCTTGGAAATACAGTCCGAATTCTCCCTTGCATTTCGGACGATATGGTTCTGTTCCGGTTTTGTTGATCGTAAAACCACCTTTTATCTTATCAAGAAATGATTCAAATGTACACCCATTCCTGTCGATGATAACACGATTGTAGTCATAGATACGGAGTTCATCCGAGGGAAAGAGGACAGACAGAAAATAGTTATATTCTTCGTGGCCGGAATATCCCGGATCTGAGGCTCTTCTCATAAGTCCGACTCTCACGGCGGAAGCGGCCCGATGGTGACCGTCAGCAATATACAGATGTGGAATATCTGCAAATAATTGAGAAATATTATCAATATCTTCCTGCGCATCAATCTTCCATACCTGGTGACGCACTCCGTCGTCACTGGTGAAATCGTACAGTACAGGTGAGGATTTTACTTTGTTTATGATCTGCTGCAGTGACCTGCAGGGCCGGTATGCGAGAAAAATCGGTCCGGTCTGTGCGCTGCAGGCATCCACGTGATGTACGCGGTCTTCTTCTTTGGCGGCCAGTGTGTTCTCGTGCTTCAGGATCACTCCGTTTATATAGTCGTCGATGGAAGCGCATCCTACAAGGCCTGTCTGTGTCCTGCCGTTCATGGTGAGCGCATATATATAGTAACAGTCGGTGTTATCCTGAATAAATGATCCGTCTGCGATCATGGAATCTAGGGTACGGCGCGCTGTCTCATAGACTTCGGGTGAGTAGAGATCGGTTCCTTCGGGCAGGAGTGTCTCGGCTCTGTCTATCTTCAGAAAGGACATAGGATTGGTCTGAACAATCTTTCTGGCCTCATCGCTGCTGTATACATCGTAGGGAAGCGCCGCGATGGAGGACGCCAGATCAGCGGATGGACGTATTCCCCGGAAAGGTCGGATGGTACTCATAAACAGTCTCCTTTTTATATGGATTTCTTTGGTTTTACAGTATATTTTATGTGCGGTCTGCTGCAAATGATAGTGAATGAAACATACAGTATCCGGACGCACCATGGATATTCTAACACATATAGAGGGTTTTTACTATCGCGTGATTCGACAAAAACCTTGATTTTTACTTGCCCGTAAATAAAAATTATAGTAGTATTAATATCCGAAGGAGAGATAATCATATGTGGTATTGGATCGTTATGTTTATACTCATTGCCGGCAGTATCGGCATGCTGGGAGTATCGTTTAGCAGTATAAAGAAAAATAAAGCCATTGCGGCCGCCGCATCAAGAAAGGGACGCCGCCGTCGCAGAGATGAAGATATTGAAGGCGAGGAAGAGTACGATGAGCCTTCGAGGAGGAGAAGGCGACAGGAGGCAGAGACCGAAGAAGAGCAGGAAAGACGTCCGCGAAAGAAGAAACGTCAGTGGAAGGTCATTCTGGAAGATATAGACAGCTGGGATAAATATAGTTTTACGTTTTATGATTCCGTGGGAATCGGAAGAGGAAAAGACGGAAGCATGTTTGAAAAATATCTTCCGATTCTGGGAGACGGCAGAGTGTCAAAGATACATTGTGTAATCCTCCACAGAAACGATAAGCTTTATCTCAAAGACGAGGATTCCAGAAACGGTACGTTCCTCAACGGAGAACGGATCGACCGGCCGGTGGTGATACAGAGAGACGACATTATCGGTATCGGTGAGACGAGGCTGGAAGTACAGCGTATACTCAGGGAAAGTGAATAATGTAAAAAGGTGTGAAAGGCAGTTCCGGTGTATATCGGTACTGTCTTTCTTAATTTTGATCGGACAGTGTATTCACCGCAGTCAGGCCGATTTCATATACTGTACATATATAATGTCTTCCGGGAGTGAATGATTCATGGACGCAAAAATTCCTTATTATATGGCATATCCGATGCCATTTTCTTATGATGATGAGAGAACAGAGAGGATGGATTTTGAATATCTGAAGAGTATGTATCCGGATACTGCAAAGCGGATCCTGCCTTATGTGGAGGAAGAATGTGACCGTATGGAATATGAGAACAGCATGGTTTACGACCAGTACCCTGATAAACTGCAGCTCAGGCTGATGTGCAGGAGAGTGTATGATAATGTGATAAAACATGAGAGGATGTTTGCTGAAGAAGGTGAGCAGGAAGAAGTGACCGAGACGGCGGGCAGACCGGCATCACGCGGCTCAGGTTCCTTGTCACTGCGGGATTTTATCGAAGTAATGCTCTACCAGGAACTCTACAAACGCAGGAGCGATAACAGGAGAAGACACAGGAGATTTTACTAATAGAAGGATTCGTGGTATAATGATCGCGCAAAACAAAGCGCGATCCGAAGCGACTATATCGCTTTGCTCTGCGAGAATGAGAAACAATGTGAAGATGCAGATTGAAGAGAGAATACAGCATGAAGAAAAATTTGATTTTTATCGGAATGCCGGCGGTTGGGAAGAGTACTGTCGGCATCGTAGTGGCAAAACGCCTCGGGATGAGATTTATTGATACAGATCTTCTGATCCAGGAGCAGGAAGGAAAACTGCTCCGGGAGATCATAGCGGAAAAGGGTGAGGAAGGTTTCCTTGAGATCGAAAATCAGGTGAATGCTTCGGTGAAAGCCAGTAATTCAGTTATATCCCCGGGGGGCAGTGTGATCTACTGCCAAGAAGCCATGAAACATTATAAAAAGATTGGTACAATTGTATATTTAAAGGCGTCTTATCAGACAATAAAGAGACGCATAAAAAATCCGAAGAAACGTGGTGTAGTGCTGAAAGAAGGTCAGTCATTGCGGGATCTCTATTATGAGAGAGTGCCGTATTTTGAAAAATATGCAGATATTACGATCTGCGAGGACGGATGCCGCATAGAGGACACTATAAAAAATGTATTAAATGCAGTGAAAAAATATAGAAAAACGGCGCAAAAGAGGACGGAAAAGAGAACCGAATTCCGGAAAAAACTTGACAATACACCAAAGAGCAAACTAAAATAAGAGGTCGAGCCGGGGAACTGGCAAAGAGCCTCGGTGAAAAAGCGATTTGAAAATAGTAGTTTATATGATATAATGAATTCGTGGGTGCAGGTTACTGCAATTCCCTTGCACAGACGTTAAGCGGGAGACTTTGAAATACAGAGGGGAAATACGAATAAGAATAAGATTGGGGTCGAGGTGCAAAATGGAACAATATATAATTAAAGGCGGTAATCCGCTTGTGGGAGAAGTGGAAATTGGAGGCGCCAAGAATGCAGCGCTGGCTATACTGGCAGCAGCGATCATGACGGATGAAACGGTCCTGATCGAGAATTTGCCGGATGTTAATGACGTTAACGTGATGCTGGAGGCAATCAGTGAGATTGGCGCGACCGTGCAGCGGCTTGACAGACATACAGTCAAGATTAACGGCGCAACAATAGGAAATTTCAATATTGAATACGACTATATCAAGAAGATAAGAGCGTCATATTATCTGCTGGGAGCACTTCTCGGTAAATATAGACGAGCAGAGGTGGCTCTTCCGGGAGGCTGCAACATTGGAAGCAGACCGATCGACCAGCATCTGAAAGGGTTCCGTGCCCTTGGCGCTGACGTTGATATCGAGCATGGTAAGATCGTAGCTGAAGCGGATCATTTAAGAGGAACGCATCTCTATTTTGACGTTGTGACCGTAGGAGCAACGATCAATGTAATGATGGCGGCTGCTATGTCAGAAGGTCTTACGATTATGGAGAACGTGGCGAAAGAACCACACGTGGTCGATGTAGCGAACTTTCTGAACAGTATGGGCGCGAATATCAGAGGGGCCGGAACTGATGTGATTAAGATCAGAGGAGTGCGTTCCCTGCACAAGACTGAGTATTCTATCATACCGGATCAGATCGAGGCTGGAACATTTATGTTTGCCGCAGCAGCGACAAAGGGTGATGTGACAGTGCTCAATGTTATACCGAAACATCTGGATGCCACAATCTCTAAACTGATCGATATTGGCTGTGAAGTGGAAGAGTTTGACGATGCAGTCCGTGTAGTGTCAAAAGGTCGTCTTAGAAGCACGCAGGTGAAGACTCTTCCGTATCCCGGATATCCGACGGATATGCAGCCCCAGATCGGTGTGACTCTGGCGCTGGCAAGAGGTACAAGTACGATTACGGAGAGTATCTTTGAGAATCGTTTTAAATACCTTGGAGAACTTGCACGTATGGGAGCCCAGGTCAAGGTGGAAGGAAATTCTGCTACAATCGAGGGGATCGAGAGGTTCTCAGGAGCAAGAGTGAGCGCGCCCGATCTGAGAGCCGGTGCCGCACTCTGTATTGCAGGTCTTGCGGCTGACGGCATCACAATCGTGGATGATATTGTATATATCCAGAGAGGATATGAACGTTTTGAGGAGAAGCTTAGAAGTCTGGGCGGTATGATCGAGAAAGTGACGAATGAAAAAGAGATTCAGAAGTTCAAGCTGAAAGTCGGATAAAGGAGTATAATAGTTAATGCATGTTTCGAGACAGAAACAGGGGTTGACATTTTATCTTCTTCGGTGTAGAGTACCTAGTGGTTAGCAAATAATATTTATATATGAAAACTTTCTCTTATTCAGAGCAGTGGAGATACAAAGGATCTGTGAAGCTGCGGCAACCCCTTAAGAAGGAAGGTGCCAACCTGAGCGAGTGATCGAACAATAAGAGGATTGTAGCGATAGATATCGGCAGTCCGCTTTGCGGACTGCTTTCTTTTTCCGTCAGGCAGGAATTGCCTGCACCGGACGATCCAAAGGAGAAAGTTGAGCCGGTTTTCGGCGTACAGAGAAAGGAGTTTTGTAAATGGAGAAGTTATTGTTTACATCAGAATCAGTTACAGAAGGACATCCGGATAAAATGTGCGATCAGATTTCCGATGCAATTCTTGACGCGCTTATGGAACAGGATCCGATGAGCCGTGTGGCATGCGAGACATGCTGTACGACAGGTGTAGTTATGGTTATGGGCGAGATTACGACCAAGGCGTATGTAGATATCCCGAAGATCGTGAGAGAAACCGTCCGTGAGATTGGATATACGAGAGGAAAATACGGGTTCGACGCGGATACATGCGGCGTCATCACAACGATTGACGAACAGTCAGCGGACATTGCGCTGGGCGTGGACAAAGCGCTGGAGGCAAAGGAACATACGATGTCAGAGGACGATATCGAAGCCATCGGAGCGGGTGATCAGGGAATGATGTTTGGATATGCATCTGATGAGACGGAAGAATATATGCCCTACCCGATCGCAATGGCGCACAAGCTGGCGCGGCGGCTTACAGAAGTAAGGAAAAACGGAACGCTGCCTTATCTGCGCCCGGACGGAAAGACACAGGTGACTGTAGAGTATGATGAGAACCGTATCCCGAAAAGACTGGACGCTGTTGTCCTTTCTACACAGCATGACCCGGATGTGACGCAGGAACAGATTCATGCGGATATTAAGAAATATGTATTTGACGAAATCATCCCGGCGGATATGGTAGATGATCAGACAAAATTCTTTATCAATCCGACAGGAAGATTTGTTATCGGCGGACCGCACGGTGACAGCGGCCTTACAGGGCGTAAAATCATCGTTGATACATACGGCGGTATGGCGCGTCACGGCGGCGGGGCATTTTCCGGAAAAGACTGTACGAAAGTGGATCGCTCTGCAGCATATGCGGCGCGCTATGCGGCAAAAAATATCGTGGCGGCAGGGCTGGCAAAGCGTTGTGAGATTCAGCTTTCCTACGCTATCGGAGTGGCACAGCCGACATCAATTTCCGTAGATACATTTGGAACAGGAAAAGTATCTGATGATAAACTGGTAGAGATTATCCGTGAGAATTTTGATCTTCGTCCGGCAGGAATCATCAGGATGCTGGATCTGCGCAGGCCGATCTATAAGCAGACGGCGGCATACGGGCATTTCGGACGTACGGATTTGGATCTGCCGTGGGAGAAACTGGATAAGGTTGACGATCTTGTGAAATATTTATAAAGGGAGTTGCCGATGAAACTCAGAACAAAACTGATCATTGTATTTATGGCGGTCATGATCCTGCCGACTATTTTTATGACAGTGGCGACGCATACTTTCGGAAACGAAGGAGAGGCAAGCGAGATACTTCAGCTTTATATGATGCTTGTATTCTTCACTACGGCGCTCCTGATCTACTGGATCTACAGGTCTGTGTCCGTTCCGCTGACGAAGCTCCAGAAAGCAGCCCGGAACATCAAAGAGGGCAATCTGGATTTTGAGGTGAAGCAGGAATCGGATGACGAGATCGGACAGCTTTGTCAGGATTTTGAAGAGATGAGGCTCCGCCTGAAGGCGAATGCAGAGGAGAAGGTGCAGTTTGACCGGGAAAATAAGGAGCTTATCAGCAATATCTCTCACGATCTTAAGACTCCTATCACTGCTATTAAGGGATATGTGGAAGGAATCATGGATGGAGTGGCGGATACTCCGGAAAAGATGGACAGATATATCAAGACCATATATAATAAAGCTAATGAGATGGATCTCCTTATCAATGAGCTGACATTGTATTCCAAGATAGATACAAACAGGATCCCATATAATTTCGCGACAATTTCTGCGAAAGAGTATTTTGAAGACTGTGCGGAAGATCTTCACATGGAACTGGAGTCAAAAGGCGTATCATTTATGTATCGAAATGATATGGAAGAGGACTGTAAGGTGATCGTGGATCCGGAGCAGCTCAGGAGAGTCATCAATAATATCGTTTCCAATTCCCTGAAATATATGGATAAGCCGAGGGGAAGGATTACGATGGAATTAAAGGATGTGGGAGATTTTGTCCAGGTTGAACTGGGCGACAATGGAAAAGGAATCGCTGCGAAAGATCTGCCGTACATTTTTGACCGGTTTTACCGCACGGACGCGTCGAGAAATTCATCAAAAGGGGGCAGCGGTATCGGACTTTCCATTGTGAAAAAGATCGTCGAGGAGCACGGAGGCAATATCTGGGCCACCAGTGAAGAGGGCGCTGGTACGACAATGTATTTTGTAATCAGAAAATATCAGGAGGTACCAATTGATGAGTAAGCGTATTTTAATCGTAGAAGACGAGGAAAGTATTGCCGATCTGGAAAAAGACTATCTGGAGCTGAGCAACTTCGAGGTAGAAGTGGCGAATGACGGACAGGTAGGATTAAAGAAAGGGCTGGAGGAGGATTTTGACCTGATCATCCTTGACCTGATGCTTCCCGGTGTGGATGGTTTTGATATCTGCCGTCAGATCAGGGATCAGAAAAACACACCGATC
This sequence comes from Candidatus Mediterraneibacter surreyensis, assembly GCA_019118885.1. GTDB lineage: Bacteria > Bacillota > Clostridia > Lachnospirales > Lachnospiraceae > Mediterraneibacter > Mediterraneibacter surreyensis. The sequence goes on from DWYB01000082.1 coordinate 65,607, forward strand.
ATTATGGTTTCAGCGAAGAAAGATGACATCGACAAGATCAGAGGTCTTGGACTCGGGGCCGATGATTATATGACAAAACCGTTTAGCCCAAGTGAACTGGTTGCCCGTGTGAAAGCCCATCTGGCACGGTACGAGAGATTGATCGGAAGCAATGTTGAGGAAAATAAAGTAATCGAAATCCGCGGGCTTAAAATTGATACGACGGCGCGGCGCGTGTGGGTGAACGGTGAGGAGAAGTCATTTACCACAAAGGAATTTGATCTTCTGACCTTCCTTGCAGGTCATCCGAACCATGTGTATACAAAGGAAGAGCTGTTCCGTGAGATCTGGGATATGGAGTCCATCGGGGACATTGCTACGGTAACCGTGCATATTAAGAAGATCAGAGAGAAGATCGAGTACGATACGTCACATCCGCAGTATATCGAGACGATCTGGGGTGTAGGATACCGTTTTAAAGTATAAAACAGATAATGTTACAGTTGTAGAGACAGGAAGAATTTGGTTTCCTGTCTTTTTTTATGCTGAGATGCCGATTAATTTTACTTGACAAATATATCATCTCGCGATATATTATAATTACAATATATCATTTAACGATATATCGGAAGACGAAAAGTGATTTTTAGCTTTTAAAGAATTCTAGCAGGAAGGAGTGGGATAATGTCAGAAAAGGAAACGCCGTTGACAGAAGCTTTTTTCTATATTTTACTGGCGCTCAGGAGGCCGAACCATGGTTACGGTGTTATTCAGGAAGTGGAGAAACTGACGAAAGGCCGGGTGGTTCTTGGCGCCGGCACTCTGTACGGAGCGCTGCAGACTATGCAGAAGAGAGAATGGATCAGGATCTACAGTCAGGATACGGAATCAAGGAAAAAGAAAGAGTATATTATTACAGATACAGGAAGAAGTGTATTTGAAGTCGAAAGAAACCGGCTCACGGAATTACTTGACAATGCAAAGCTTATGGAGGTGGAGGGCGATGATCAGATTTAGGCTATATTTTGATAAAGATAAAGAAACTACATGGCTCAATGAGATGTCCGGGCTTGGCTGGGCGATGAAGGGATTTTTTGCAGGCTTCTACAGATTCGAAAAGTGTGAGCCGGGAGAGTATATATACCAGATTGATTTTGGAGATAAAATGTATCATGTCAGCGATGAATACCGTGAGTTGATGGAAGACATTGGAGCCGAGATCGTTACCCTTTGGGGCTACTGGATTATTCTGCGCAAGCGGGCTGCGGACGGACCGTTTGAGCTGTATACGGATCCCGAATCAATGATCGAGCATTATACGAAAATACGCAGGATGTTTAAAGCCGTGACTATTCTGGAACTGGTAGGACTTTTTATAGAGGTGGGATGCGGCATGGCCGGAAATATGTTCGGATGGGCATTTGCCGTTCTCATTGCAGCACTGGTTCTCGTATGTATAAATGCGGTGGTCCGGACAAATGAGGTAGTTGCAGAGCTGGAGGAGCAAAAGAGCGGGATTGCGGCAGAAAAGAATGGAAGATATATTTCTGTACTGCTTCCGATCGGACTTCTGATCAACAGCTGCATGATCATGATAGATGAATCAGTCTCGCCGTTTATTAGTTATCCGCTGCATATTTTTGCAATTATTATGATGGCCGCAGGTCTCGTGCAGACAATGCGAAAGAAAAGTTAAGCGGGAAAAGAAAGGCCAGGCATCGGTCATCCGTTAGTGGGCAGATCAGGTATAAAGATTCATAGAATTTTGTGCTATAATTAAAGGGCAGCTTATTGTATATCATCGGACAGAGAAATATACCAGCTCTCTGTCATGGGAAAGACAGGAGGAGTCATAATGCGTAAAAATCTTGGAGCTAATCCGTATGTGTATCCCCAGCCGGTGCTGATCGTGGCGACCTACGGCGAGGACGGAACTGTTGATGCAATGAACGTGGCCTATGGCGGGATCGTGAATTCCAATCGTATTCAGATCAATATTGGCGTGCGGCACAAAACATCGGATAATATTAAATTGAGAAATGCATTTACAGTGGGAATTGCGGACGAGGAAAATCTTGTGGCAGCAGACTATGTGGGGATTGTATCCGGCCACGACGTGCCAGATAAGATTGAGAAATCAGGTTTTCACACCGTAAAGAGTGAGTTTGTGGATGCTCCGGTGATCGAAGAACTTCCGATCTCGCTTGAGTGTAAAGTGGAGGAGATTAATCAGTACAATGCCACATTACGTATTGTGGCAGAAATCGTCAATGTGAGTGTAGATGAAAATATTCTGGACGGAGACGGGAAGATTGATCCGGAGAAACTTCATGCTATATCCTATGATCCTGCAAATCATACGTATCTGAGAGTGGGAGGAAAGGCAGGCATTGCATTTTCGGACGGAAATAAACTGAAATGATAAGAAACAGCAGGCTGTTCCGGCATATTTACGCCGGACTGCCTGCCTCTTTTTGTTTTATCTCAAGTAATTCTCTGATCATATTCTGAACAGCTTCTGTACCTATTTCTGTATTGACTGTAAGATCATAATTCTGCGCCCGTCCCCAGATGCGGCGGGTGTAGTAGCGATAATTGTCAGAGCGCCTGCGGTCCATTTTGCGGATCTTCTGAAGGGCGTCTTCTCTTGAAAGATTTTCTGTTTTCATAATACGTTCCATGCGAAAAGCTTCCGAAGCGTGCAGATAAACTTTTAAAGTATCAGGCCGGTCGCGAAGCACATAGTCCGCGCAGCGCCCTACGATGACACAGTTTCCTTTTTCAGCAAGATTTTGGATGACCTTTGCCTCAGACTCGAAAATCTCATCCTGCGGGGATTCCTGATTTTCTGAATATACATACATCTGGCTCATAAGGTCGTAGAGGAAACTGTTGGTCATGTTTTCTTCTCTGTCTTTGATAAACTGCGGATCGTAACCGGTAGAGCCTGCGGTCATCTGAATGATTTCATTATCGTAGAAATCATATCCCAGTTTTTCGGCAAGCGCCTTCCCGATATCATGTCCACCGCTGCCATACTGGCGCCCGATCACAATGACGGGGAGAGGGGAGGCACAAGAGTCGCCAGAGGAAGAAACCGTAGCAGATTGCTGCTCTTCATGTGGCTGAAAGAGCAGTGTGTTCAGAAAAGATAGTTTTCTTCCGAACAGTCTGGCAATGAAACCGACCAGAAGAGCGGCAATGATCGTTCCCTCTCTGACGCCGTCCAGACGATGCGCGAAAATCAGTGAGAGTACAGCGGCGATGACAGTCAGTGATACGTCAAATGCCACTTTTGTTGTGCCAAACTCTGTCTTCCATGTGGAGGAGACGGCCCGGACAAATGATTCACCCGGCAGCATTGCCACATTTGCCAGTACTTCTGTATATACGCCGAAGCCGAGGATGAGACACCCGACCAGAAGATAGATCACACTGGATATGTATGACTGCGGATTGACGAAGAAAAGCATTACCATAGTCAGGTCAATAAAATATCCAAACAGGATTGAAATTGGAATCTGCAGCAGATGCTCCGCCTTGAAATTTCTGCGGAGTATGATAAGCTGGATCAGGATCAGCAGAAGGCTGAATGCAATCGTGAACTGCCCGAGTGTAAACGGAAAGTTCAGGCTGAGTACATAAGGGATCGAAGAGATCGGAGAGGTACCCAGATCAGCTTTTGTGATCAGACTGACACCCAGTGAATTTATGAAAAGTCCGATCAGAAATACAATATAACGTTTTAGTTTTTCCATATTCTTGTCATTCCTTTTCTTTATAGATGTAAATGTTGTGTTTTGTATTGGCAAAAAGAGAATAGGTTGCCATTCGGCTATAAATGAGCCGTGTTTTTATAAATCCTATGGAACAGATTCATAAGGTTCTCTCTGTTCTCTGCAGAGATACCGCTGAAGGCTTCCTCCTCCAGTTCATTGAAGGCATCTGTTATCAGTTTTAGCTTTGCTTTCCCCATATCTGTCATGAAAACATGAAAACTTCTGCGGTTACCCCCGAGCATGCGGCGCTCGACAAGTCCGGTCTCTTCCATACGATTTAAGAGCGTGGTGAGAGTGCCCGGCTCAATGTGGCATCCGTGTGCGATGTCTTTCTGACTGGCGCCATCGTGGTCCTTCAGATAGTCCAGCACCTTAGGCTGACCGCTGGTCAGGCCTGTGCCTTTGAGTTTCGCGAGAAGCTTCTTCTGGAATATAGAGTGTTGTGCCATCACAAGATAGTGGAAAGAGCTGCTCATGATCATATCTCCTTTCGTACAAAAAAATAATTTGAATACAAATAGTTTGAATTCAAATTAAATACAACATTATCTATTATAGGAAATTGCTGAAATATGTCAAGAATAAATTATAATGAGAAAAAGCATAATAAAAATCCACTGTACCGATTTCCTTTTTCGTACAGTGGATTTTCAGCTTATTCCATCCATTGGATCTTGCCTCCTTTATTTAATTTATTATCTATGTAAAACTATTCTTTGAATAGTGTTTTCAGATTTTATTTACCTTCCCATTGGACTATACCTCGTTTCTTTAAAATTATTGGAGTTTAGATTAAGTTTTTGGTGGTCCGTCCTCCTTTTCTTTATTTTGCTTTCTTTCTTTTGATGTAATTATAATAACTCACAACAAAATAAATGTCAAGATAAAATCTGATAAAAAATATATTAAATTTAAATATACAGAAAATTCAGAAAATATAATGAAATACTTAGATATACAAAATGGAGATTAAAGAGTATAATCGAAAAAAGATCAGAGGAGGACTTGTTATGAAGATAGCGGTACTTTCAGATACACATGGGCTTCTACGCCCGGAAGTAAAGAAAATTATTTCAGAATGCGATGCAGTGCTTCACGCAGGTGATATTAATTCACAGAAGATCATAGATGAAATGAAGGCAGCAGCAAAACCGGAGACTCCGTTTTATATCGTGCGCGGCAACAACGATAAGGAATGGGCGGAAAAACTGCCGCATCATGAAGAATTCACTATTGCGGGAGTAAATTTCTATATGGTACATAATAAAAAAGATATATCGGCAGATCCGGGGGACCGGCAGATCATTGTGTTCGGACATTCCCACAAATATCTGGAAGAGATTCGGGAGGGACGGCTGTGGCTCAATCCGGGAAGCTGCGGGAAGCGGAGATTTAATCAGGATATTACAATGGCGGTATTGAATATAAAAGACGGAACATGGAGCGTAAAGCGGATTGATATCCCGCATGAGGCGCCCGCCGGAGAAAAGCAGAAGAGACAGAGGGCGGACGGTGCAGGCAGATGAGCATGAGAAGAAGGGTATTTTTGGTACTGTTGATATTGTGGATGGCCGGTATTTTTGCATTTTCCTCGCGTTCAGGAGATGAATCCGCAGAGGACAGTTATTTTGCAGGGATCTTGGTCGGAGACATTTTTGTGCCGGGATTTGATGAGTGGAGTGCAGAGAGACAGCAGGCATTTGCCGAGAAGATTGATCATCCGGTGCGCAAAACAGCCCATGCCACGGAGTATGCAATACTGGGACTTTTAGCGGCGGGGGTGTATCTTCCGGGATCTTTGAAACAAAAAAATGAAAAGGAGCTGACGGAAAAGAAAGAATCCGGAAGGTATATGAACGGAGGGGCTACAGAAATCTGTCGGGAACTTCTGATACCGTGGGCAATTGCAGCGGCATATGCCGCTACAGATGAGTTTCATCAGCTTTTTGTTCCGGGCAGGAGTGGTCAGTTCTCGGATGTGGTATTGGACAGTGCAGGGGCGCTGGCGGGACTTCTGATATTGGCGGCAGTGAGAAAGATCAGGGGCAGACAGCATAATAAGACAGAAATATTAATTTGATTATCAAAATAAAAACAGAGTGTAATCTAATTTTCTATTGACAAACTGAAATTTTGGGATATAATTAGAAACGGATTAAAAAAAAGCCAAAGCGAAGAACAGGACAGGACTTCCATGGCTGACATGCTTTCAGAGAGTTTCCGGCAGGTGCGAGGAAACAGCAGAGTCAGGGAAGCTATCACCTGGGAGCAGTCAGGGCGAAAGCGATCTGCGAAAGAAGACATGGATGACGGATCTGATTAGCCCGGACCGGAATTCCCCCGTTATAGGGAAATCTGTTAAACCGCATCATAAGATCGGATGATAGGATACATATGCGGGAGACAGTGCAGAGAGACCGGAGGTGTCCGGTAAGAGAAGTGGTAACGCGGAGGAAAATCTTCGTCTTCTGACAGTGTAATCTGGCAGAGGACGATTTTTTATGTTTAAACTGGACTTTTCTAAGGCTGACTTTGATCCGTAAACATCTTATCAGGATGTTTTCAACCTTATTACAGTTTTCTATTAACAAAGGAGAGAGGATTATGAATACTTTAGTAATCGTGCTGATCGCCGCTGTATGTCTGATCGCAGCGTATGCGCTGTATGGACGATGGCTGGCAAAGAAATGGGGAATCGACCCGAAAGCAAAGACACCCGCAGTTCTTCATAATGACGGTCAGGATTATGTGCCGACAGACGGATGGACAGTGTTTGCCCACCAGTTCTCGTCAATAGCTGGTGCAGGCCCTGTCACCGGAGCGATTCAGGCGGCGGCATTCGGATGGCTTCCGGTTCTCCTGTGGATTATCATTGGAGGTATCTTCTTCGGTGCTGTTACAGACTTCGGAGCGCTGTACGCAAGTGTGAAGAATGACGGTAAATCCATGGGGCTTCTGATCGAGAAATATATCGGAAAAGCAGGACGTAAGCTGTTCCTCGGATTTTGCTGGCTGTTTTGTCTGATCGTTATCGCTGCGTTTGCAGATATGGTGGCTGATACATTTAACGCATATGTAGTGACGGACGGAGTACAGACACTTTCCGAAAATGCAACTGTAAACGGTGCGGCAGGAAGTATCTCCCTGTTCTTCATCCTGTTTGCAGTCGTATTCGGCGTAGTACAGCATAAAGTGAAATTCACCGGATGGAAAGAAGTCGTATTCGGACTGGTGTGCACAGTACTTGCATTTGTATTTGGTATGAACTTCCCGGTGATCCTCGGGAAAGATATGTGGGTATACATCGCATTTATCTACATCTTCCTTGCAGCGGTGCTGCCGATGTGGTTTGTGATGCAGCCGAGAGACTATATGTCCACATTCATGTTTGTAGGAATGATCGCCGGAGC
>DWYB01000083.1 GCA_019118885.1 Candidatus Mediterraneibacter surreyensis
TTCTGTTTTGCTGTAAACGCCCCGTTTTCACAGCAAAATCGGCAAGAAAATGTGTCCGTGAGAAAAATGTCGTAAATCTCTGGTAATTAAAATACGACATTTTTAAAGACTGTAATCCGGCAAAATTACGCACGGTATGAAGAAATCGAATTATGATCATAATTCCCTAAACATAACTGCGGAAAAGCTCTTGTCGTACTGTATCACGAGCGGTATATTAAACTTGGATGATGTGCAGGATCAAATGACAAAGAAATTTAAGGAAACGATACTCAAACATCACAATCACAAAATCTGGCAAGGTTCAGATCAGCGTTACCGCACTCATGTGAGTGACAACACAAAAAAAATCAGGTCGGAGGTTAGTAGTCAAAACATACGAAGAGGATTTATTAAAATATCTGGGTGAATTTTACGGAATTACTGAAAGTAAAAATATAGAAAATGCCATTTCACTTGAAAATCTGTATCCTGATTGGAAAAGTTATAAAGAAATCCATACTACGGCTAAAAATTATATCCGGCGTATCCATAACGACTGGGAAAGATATTATGTCGGTACAGCTATTATCAAAAAGCCGCTCAATCAGTTGAAAAAGCTCGACCTTGATACATGGGCACATAAACTGATTAAAGACAATAATATGACAAAAAAGCAGTATTATAATGCAACGATCATCATGAGACAGTCTTTAGATTATGCCGTTGCCCTTGGGATCATCACAGAAAATCCATTTTCAGCCGTTCATATAGACGGAAAACGGATGTTTCGGCGGGTAAAGAAAAAGGCGGATGCTACACAAGTATATCTTAAAAACGAGATAGAGCCGATTTATAAAATGGCGTGGAAAGACTTCTACAGCCCGAATAAGCTAAAAAACAAGCTCACCCCATTAGCAATATTGTTTCAGTTCCAAACAGGCGTAAGAATCGGCGAATTGTGCGTTGTAAGCTATTCTGATATTGAAGATGACCAGCATCTCCACATACAACGGATGTACCGTTACGAGACACACGAGGTCATTGAACACACAAAAAACTTTGAGGATAGAACAGTTCTTCTCACATCTTCTGCCAAACAGATTATACAGACCGCAAGAGCCTATCAGAAAGAACATGGTTGCAACACAGACGGATATATTTTTTCCGAAGATAATACTCCGCTTGCTCCCTGGTCGGTAGCTTATCTTTATAACAAGTACTGCGATCATCTCGGGATCATGCGGAAAAGTTCGCACAAGACACGTAAGACCTACATATCCGCTCTGATTGACGGGAAAGTGAACATTAATACGATACGGGAAATGGTCGGACACGCAGACGAGCGTACCACTTACAACAACTACTGCTTTGACCGCAGTACAGAAAATGAAAAGGTCTATTTAATTGAAAAAGCTCTGGTTTCCTAAAGTGTAACCAGAGTGTAACCAAAAAATCAGCACATTTTATACATCTGCTTTTGCAGGAATAAAAATTTCAGGTTCCCGAATTCCTTGAAAATACGGACTTTAACGCAAAAAATCTCCGCAGATCATTCTGCGGAGAGTCTCAAAGCAGTGACTCCGAGGGGAATCGAACCCCTGATTCCAGCGTGAGAGGCTAGCGTCTTGACCGCTTGACCACGGAGCCATATTCATATCCGCTGTTTGGTTTCCCTCACAGCGAATATTACTATATCATATACTTTTCTAATATGCAAGCTTTTTTTTATTTTTTTATCAACTTTTGCAAACTTCTATTTTTCAGCCATTTTTGCAGCGGAAAGACCGGCGGCCACTTCCTGCTTCACCATGATCTGTAACGCCTGCCGGTTATTTCTGACAATGACTTCCTCATGCTTGCCGCCATACTCACCATCCAGCGTCCACGGAATCGCCTCCATAGATTCAAACTGCACGGATCCTGACTTGAAAGAATACATACGCTCCGGATTGATCTGCTTCAACATGATCGCTCCGAGCAGATCATTTAATTCCATCGGATTCTTCGGTGTCTTGATAAGCGTAACCTCAAACTCGCCGTCATCGAACACCACGTCCGGCCCGATAATCCCCTTGAATCCGCCTACAGAACGGGAATTCGTCACCATTCCGTAGATAAACTCATCTTCTATCTCGATCCCGTCATGAACGACCCGAAGTTTATATGAGGGGATATTAAATATCCTTTTTGTTCCCTCCAACACATAGGCCAAATGTCCAAGGATATTTTTCATGCTCTGTTTTGTTTCATATGACACATCTGTGAAAAGTCCGAAAGCCGCAATATAAATGAAATAATCGTCATTAAAGGTTCCAAGGTCACACGGGAACGGAACGCCGTTTACTGCAGTATCCGCAGCTTCCAGAATGTCTCTTGGGATACCAAGGCTCGATGCGAAATCATTCGTAGTTCCTGCAGGGATATATCCCAGAGGTACCTGATACCCTCGCAGCTTCATACCTGTCACAACCTCATCCAGGGTTCCATCTCCGCCACTGCAGACAATCAGATCATATCCATCCTCACAGGTTTCCATTCTGCTTGTTCCGTCATGATATTTCTGGGTCGGATATACTGTGATCTCATAACCTGCCTTTGTAAAAATATCAAGAACATCTGAAAGCTTCGGCTTCAATATCCCTGTTCCAGCATTTGGATTATAGATAAACAACATTTTTTTCATAATTACCCATATCCTCCCTTATTTAGATTCCCCCGCAGTCTTGCGTATCCGCTTTAGACAACAAAAGGCTGCACCATCGCACAGCCCTTTTCAAAATCATCTTCTATCTTCATCTTGCCGATATGCCGGCAGGATATTTTCCACCTGTGATTATTTTGTATTCGCGAAAAATGTCCTGATCCCTTCTGCCGCCTTCTTCTCGTCTTCGCCATCCGTAACAACGGTGATCTTCTCACCGTTCGAGAGGCTCAGGCTCATCATCCCCATAATGCTCTTGGCATTGATATTCTTCCCGCCGATCTGAATATATACCTTACTGGCATACTGGCTCGCTTCCTGCACGAGCAGTGCGATCGGTCTTCCGTCAAAGCCGCCTTCCTTATTAACTACAACAGGTGTTTTAATCATAATAATCCTCCTTGTTCCTGCCTTACCTTCTCTGCCATCTCACTTAGTCTGCGCAGCCTGTGATTGATTCCGGACTTTCCAACCGGCGGATCGAGCATCTCACCCAGTTCTTTCAGAGTAGCATCAGGATTCTCAAGGCGTGCCACAGCAGCCTCAACCAGATTATCCGGCAGATGTTCAAACCCCACCGTGTCTCTGAGATATGTAATGTCCTCGACCTGTTTTACCGCTGCCGACACAGTCTTGTTGATGTTGGCGGTTTCGCAGTTCACCTTTCTGTTAACAGAATTACGCATCTCTTTTAAAATCCTGACATTCTCAAGTTCCATCAGAGCGACATGTGCTTCCATCACATTAAGGATATCCACTATCTGGGAACCCTCCTTCAGATAGACCACAAATGACTTCTTTCGCTTCACAGTCTTGGCATCCAGATCAAAGCTGCAGATCACTTCCCGGATCTGTTCTGCTGCCTCAGGCGTCGAACAGACGATTTCAAAGTGATAAGACTTCCGGGGATCACTCATAGATCCCGCAGCCTGGTATGCTCCCCTTAGGAAAGCACGTCTGCAGCACATCTGCTGAAGCACAAGAGGACTAAACGGATGAATATCTCCTGTATTTTCCTGGTGCTCGCTAACCATCTTGGTTGCCTGAAGGATACGTAGTGCATCTTCGTGTCTGCGCACAACAACCACATATGACACACTCTGTTTCGCAATATTTCTCCTGATAGAGATATCAGTTCTAATATTAAATGTTTTTTCTATCAATGTAAAGACTTTTCTTGCAACAAGAAGATTTTCGGAATGGATTTTTATACTGTATCGGTCAAAACTGTTGATCACAACGGTTCCGCACATTCCGATAAAAGCCGCGGTTTCAGCTATTCTGCAATGTCTTGCCGCGCTTATATTTTCCGCAAGTTCTTCCCGCACTCTTCCTGAAAAAGACATAACATCACTCTTTTCTCTTTGTTACCGCATCTTTCCCGATGTCACGATGTTCAATCCGCACGCCGTAGTTTTCCTGCTTATCCAGCTTCTGATACAAAGCATTGGCTAATGTCACGGATCTGTGTTTCCCGCCGGTACACCCGATCGCGATAACAAGCTGATTTTTCCCCTCCAGAATATAATTCGGAATAAGGAAATCTACCATATCCGTCAGCTTATCCAGAAATATCTGTGATTTATCATTTTCCATCACGTAGTCCTGTACTTCCGGGTCATTGCCGGTCTTCTCTTTCAACTCGTCGATATAGTAAGGATTCGGCAGGAAACGCACATCAAACACAAGATCCGAATCCTGCGGAATCCCGTACTTAAACCCGAAAGACATAACCGTAATATAAAGGCTGCAGAAGCTCTCGCCTTTTACGAAAATTTTCTCCAGTTCCAGCTTCAGCTCCCTTGTGAGCATCTTGCTCGTGTCCAGAATATACGTAGCGCGCATCTTCAGGAACATGATCTTCTCGCGCTCTTTCGCGATCCCCGTATCCACTCTTCCCGAACCGCTCAATGGATGCTGGCGTCTTGTTTCCTTATACCTTTTGATCAGCACATCATCCTGGGCGTCCAGAAAAAGGATCTCATACTCTGTATGTTTCTCGTCCATCTCATCCAGGACTTCCTGCAGCCCGGAAAAATCCTGACCGCCCCTTACATCAATCCCGAGCGCGATCTTCTTTACCTCTTCCTCCGGCTCGCTGAACATCTCCACAAAACGTGTGAGCAGCGGGATGGGCAGATTGTCCACACAGAAATATCCCATATCCTCAAGCATTTTCAAAGCTGTTGTCTTCCCCGCTCCGGACATTCCTGTCACAATCACTAAACGCATCTGTTAAAACTCTCCTATTCTTTTCACTTCGGGCTCCAGACGAACTCCTGAGCTTTCTTCCACCCGACGCACAACTTCATCCATAAGTTCCACCACTTCTTTTGCAGTCGCATCTCCCCGGTTGATCACAAATCCGCAGTGCTTTTCCGACACCTGGGCGTTTCCGATCCGGAATCCTCTCAACCCTGCGTCCTGGATCAGTTTTCCTGCGAAATATCCCTCCGGCCTTTTAAACGTACTTCCGGCGCTGCCATATTCAAGAGGCTGCTTTGACACTCTCTTTTCTCTTAGTTCTTCGATCTTCGCACGAATCTCTTCACGATTTCCCTTTGTCAGGGCAATCTCAGCTTCCAGTACTACGTAGTCCATTCTGGAGACAATGCTCGTGCGGTATCCCATTTTCATCTCGTCCACGGACAGCTTAAGAATATCACCTTCCGTCGTAAGTACCACGGCATTCTTCAACACCTGGCTCATCTCGCCTCCGTAAGCGCCTGCGTTCATACGAACCGCACCGCCAAGAGTCCCCGGAATTCCCGAAGCAAACTCAAAACCGGCAAGTTCCGCCGCACATGCGGCAGAAGCAACTTTCGACAGGAGCGCCCCTGCCTGGGCATATATTGTTTCTCCCTCTACACGGATAGCGTTCATATTCTTAAACACCTGTATAATGACTCCACGGTATCCTTTATCTCCCACGAGAAGATTACTTCCGTTTCCTATTATATAGTACGGCAATTCCTCTTCAACACAAAGCGCAACGACCTGTCTGATCTCCTCCGCAGAAGAAGGCATAACAAAATAATCCGCCGGGCCGCCGATGCGAAAAGTAGTATGCCGTGACATAGGCTCATCCTTTAAAATATTTTTTTGTCCGGCAATAGAACAAAGTCTGCTGTACAGATCCATATATATACTCCATTTCTAGTTCGCTTATTTGCCACATTATTATAAAGCAAGCCGGCAGGGATGTAAAGTATCAGGTTTCTTGCAAATTCTGCGGATTCATAGTATAATATAGCGGTATCTCTGAATTTCAGCGTCAAATCAGACGCACTGTAACAGACAAAGGAGTGAAAAAAGTACAGTGGACTCTGGTGACACCTTTCAATTTATCATACTGATCATTCTTCTTATGCTCTCAGCATTTTTCTCATCGAACGAGACTGCGCTGACGACCGTGAATAAGATCCGGCTGCGCTCTCTGGCTGACGATGGGAACAAACGGGCGGCTATGGTTCTTGATATTACGGAAAATCATACCTCCAAGATGCTGAGCGCCATATTGATAGGCAACAATATCGTAAACATTTCTGCATCTTCTCTTTCAGCCACACTTGCATATGCTTTCGGCGGATATATGGTAAGTATTGCCACAGCAGTACTCACAGTCGCGATCCTCGTTTTCGGCGAGATCACGCCTAAAAACTATGCCACAATAAATGCAGAAAAAATATCCCTGCGCTATATCAGGATCATCAAATTTTTCATGACAGTCATGACCCCCGTCATATTTATCATCAATCTGTTCTCGCGGGGCATCATGTTCCTTCTGAGGGTGGATCCGTCCGCTGCAAAGAAGGTCATGACAGAAGAAGAACTCAGGACTATCGTTGACGTAAGCCACGAACGCGGAGTCATCGAATCAGACGAAAAAGAAATGATCAATAATGTGTTTGATCTCGGCGACGCCAATGCAAAGGATATCATGGTGCCAAGAGTACATGTAACCTTTGCTGATGTAAACAACACATATGAGGAGCTGATCGATATCTTCCGGGAAGACAAGTTTACCCGCCTCCCGGTATATGAAGATACACAGGATAATATCGTCGGCATTATCAATATGAAGGATCTTCTCCTGTACAACAGAGATGAATCTTTCAATATTCGCGATATTATGCGCAAGCCGCATTTTACGTATGAGTACAAAAGCATCTCCGAACTTCTCGTGGAAATGAGAGAATCCACATTTAACATCGCGATCGTGCTTGATGAATACGGAGAAATGGCCGGTCTGATCACTCTTGAAGACATTCTGGAAGAGATCGTAGGGGAAATCCATGACGAATATGACGAGCAGGAAGATGAAATGTTCTATCAGCTCTCAGACCGGGAATATGTGATCGAAGGCGCAATGAGTCTGGATGACGTCAACGAACGTCTTAACACGGAATTCGAATCCGAAGATTATGATTCGCTGGGCGGATTTATCATTGAACATCTGGACCGGCTGCCCGAATTAAATGACGAGGTCGTAACAGATGACGGCACCCGTCTTGTGGTGGAAACACTTGATAAGAACCGGGTAGAGAGCGTACATGTATATCTTCCGGAAAAACCACAAAATGAAACCGAAGAGACTTCGGCCGAAACCGACAGTGATACAGATACCGCCGGCAATACAGCCGATGGGAATCAGGGAACAGATACGCCAGCTCCGACCATTCCGGACAATAGTGACAATGGCGAAAATTCCTGAAAACCAAACAGACTATAAATATTTTCTCATTTTATACAGGTGACTGCAGACAGCCGTCACCTGTTTTATTTTTCTGCATATTCTATTATAGATCAAACAAAAAAGGAACAATTATCATGCCCTATTCTATCATGCTCGACGCCGGACACGGAGGCCGTGATCCCGGCGCAGTCTATAACGGACGTCAGGAAAAAGACGACGCCCTCGCATTGACTCTTGCCGTAGGAGAAATCCTTCAGGACCGCGGGATAGAAGTCCTCTACACCCGGACTACAGACGTCTATGAGTCGCCCTACCAAAAAGCAATGGAAGCCAATGCAGCCGGCGTGGATTTCTTCATATCCATTCACCGCGACTCCAGCCCTGAGGCCAACACCTATTCCGGCGTAGAATCTCTTGTATACAATAAATCCGGGATCAAACTGGAAATGGCAGAAAACATAAATGAACAACTGGAAGCTGTCGGCTTTGTCAATCTGGGTGTAAAAGAGCGGCCCGGTCTCGTTGTCCTCAGACGCACACGCATGCCGGCTGTTCTCGTGGAGCTCGGCTTCATCAATTCAGAAACAGACAACCTGCTCTTTGACAACAACTTTGATGATATTGCCCTCGCCATCGCAGAAGGTATTCTGGATACGCTGCAGATGAACGGAGACGTTCCCACCGTCCCCGGCTCATATACCGTACAGGCGGGAGCATTCCGGAACGGCACATATGCCGACCGGCTGCAGCAGGAACTCCTGGAGCAGGACTTTCCGGCCGTAACAAGTCAGGAAAACGGGCTTTACCGCGTCACGGTAGGAACATATCCCACACTGGATGAAGCCGCTGCCGTAGAAAGGCGGCTGAAACAGGCGGGGTATCAGACTGTAATTGTGAGATCCTAAAATAAATTCGTGTTTGTTTCAGAGATTATACATTATACTGATCAAAAATGTTATATCGATAAGAGGACGCAAAAAAGACGGAACTGCATCGCCATGCCGGCCCGCTTTACCTCAAAGATTTGAATGGATGTAACGGTGAAAGGAAACGGTCGTTCATTGGAACTCCCATTTCCTTTCGCCTAACATCCAGAACAAATACTTTTCGGAACGCTCTAGCCTTGATGCATGGCTCACGCAGTTCCGTCTTTTTTTGCTGGTCCATCTAATCACTATTTTTTCATCCGATATTCGTAATCATCTCTAAACAAATACTCATAGAAACGGGCAGAGATTGGAGCTGAATCGATAAAGCTCCCATTTCTGCCCGTTTTTGCGAATGTTTGTTTATAGAATACGTTGCGGATAACTAGAAAACCTGACGTCTGATGAGCCAGATGTGAGAAGCGGATGCTGTATAAGCCGTGCATTTAAGGCAGGAGCGTTCCGAATACACCTGGTTCTCCCTGTTAGAAAAAGCAAATGCAAGTTCCACTGGACGCGCATTTGCTTTTTTGTTACAGGGATTCCAGGGGATGAGGAGAAGCGGGCCGGCATGGCGTTACAGTATCCGCTTCTCACATCGCCCGTAATTCAGACCCTGACAGTTTTTCAGTTTTTTGCTGAGTAATCTATACAACAAACACGAATTTACTCTGTCAGGCCCTCCGCCTTGATCACATCGATCACGCCGTCCACATACTTCTCACAGATTTCATCTGTTGCGGCCTCTACCATGACGCGGATCACAGGCTCTGTACCGCTTTCGCGGACGAGGATACGTCCGTCGCCGCCCAGCTCTTCACCGGCTTTGCGGACCGCCTCTTCAACCGCCGGGTTTTCTCTGGCAGTCTTTTTGTCTTTTACGCGAACATTTTTAAGTACCTGCGGATATATTTTTACTTCATCCGCCAGCTTGGAAAGCGACTGTTTCTTCTCCAGGATTACTTCCATGATCATCAGAGATGTAAGGATACCGTCGCCGGTTCTTGCGTGTTTACTGAATATGATATGGCCGGACTGCTCGCCGCCAAGTACGAAGCCGTTTTTCAGCATGTTTTCATATACATACTTGTCACCAACCGCTGTCTGCTCATATTTCATACCGATTTTATCACATGCCTTATAAAGCCCCAGATTGGACATTATTGTTGTTACGATCGTGTTTCCCTCCAGGCGGCCCTGCTCCATCAGATACTTTCCGCATACATACATAATACGGTCTCCGTCTACCACGTTTCCATTCTCATCTACTGCAATACATCGGTCTGCATCGCCGTCATATGCGAATCCTACGTCCAGTTTCTTCTCTTTTACGAATTCCTGAAGCACATTGATATGAGTGGATCCGCAGTTTGTATTGATATTTGTGCCGTCAGGCTCGTTGTTGATAACATATGTCTTTGCTCCAAGTGCGTCAAATACGCTCTTTGCTATGGCAAATGAACTTCCGTTTGCGCAGTCAAGACCGATTCTCATATCCTTGAAAGAGCGTGTTGCAATAGAGATCAGATGACCGATGTAACGATTTCTTCCCGCAGAGTAATCTATCGTACGTCCGATATTTTCTTTCGTAGCAAGCGGCAGTTCCTCTGTCTCGCCGTCGATATAAGCTTCGATCTTATCCTCTACTTCGGCCTCCATTTTATGTCCTGCGCTGTTTATGACCTTGATCCCGTTATCGTAAAAAGGATTATGGCTGGCGGAGATCATGATGCCGCAGTCAAAATCTTCTGTTCTTACAACATAAGATACACTCGGTGTTGTGGTAACGTGGAGAAGGTAAGCATCCGCTCCCGATGCTGTAAGTCCTGCAGCCAGCGCATATTCAAACATATAGCTGCTTCTCCTTGTATCTTTCCCGATTACCACTCTGGCCTTATGCTCCTGGCCAAAGTACCAGCCAAGATAACGTCCTACCTTAAACGCATGTTCTACTGTCAGCACTACATTGGCTTCCCCGCGGAAGCCATCGGTTCCAAAATATTTTCCCATAACCGTTTTCCTCTTGATCTTCAATTATATTTATGCCGGATCCGGGATTTTCATCCGTTTTTTCCGCCACGTTACTATTATATTACCATTACAAAAGAGTTACAAGTATTTCTTTTTTGTTACAAACGAATCTCTTTACGACGGCCCTCGTTTCAGCTATACTGGAACTTAGCATAAGGGATATTGAGCAGAATAATAAGAAATAACTTTGCGGAGGAGTCTGTCATGATAAAATTAATCGCCAGTGATCTGGACGGAACACTGTTACAAAATGAGGCCCAGGAATTAACGCCGCGCGCCGTGGAACTGATTCGCCGTCTGATACAGAAAGGAGTACGTTTCGTCGCGGCAAGCGGGCGCCAGTATGACAATGAGCGGCGGCTGTTTGCCGGAATTGAAGATGAGATATCTTATATCGCGGAAAACGGTTCTCTGTGTATTCATCAGGGGAAAGTGATATCCCGCGGGGTCATTCCCGATGATCTTGCATACCGTATCATGCGGGAAGTTAAAAAAGAGCCGGGCTATGAGATTCTCGTATCCCGGGAAGATACCTGCCTGATCGAGGGAAATAATCCGGAATTCGTCAATCACATTACAAATGTAATGCACAACACCACACAAATCGTAAATGATATCACCAAAATAAAAGGCCCTTTTCTCAAAGTAGCCATTGCCAATATGATCTCACATGATCTCGGCAGTTATCTGAGGCATCTGCAGGATATGTTTTCTCCTGCTGTAAAAGTGGTTACTTCCGGAAACATCTGGATTGATTTCATAGTCCCGGGATACAACAAAGGGACAGCTCTGGAGAAACTAATGGAATTATTTGATATCAGGCCTGAAGAATGTATGGCCTTTGGAGACCAGTACAACGATGTAGAGATGCTTGAACTTGTCGGACAGGGGTACGCTATGTCCAACGCCGCTCCCGGGATCGCAGGTCATGCCCGGTATGTGACTGATTCGGTGGAAGAAGTATTGGAAGATGTGCTGGCCGGGCTTGAATAAGCCCGGCTCTCAGACGCGGAATTTCTTCTGCATTTCCCTGGTAAAATCTTTCCATTTGAAAAGCACAAGCCCCAGCAGGAACAGCAGACTGACTCCGGAACATATAACGGACGGATATGGCACCGATGCGGCTCCTGCCGCCAGAAGTACAAACGGGATCAAACCGCACGCCCCTGCCTGGATCAGATAGAAAAGGTATTCCGACACCTCCATCTTTCCGGCCGCTGATATAATAACCATGGACAACATGTTTACCAGCATCGCCAGAGGGATCACATAGTCCACCGACCAGCCCTGCCATCCGGTAAACACATCCCACAGCAAAGATCCGGCTGACACGATCACAAGCTGCCACATCCCGTTTTTCAGCGGATTTTTCCGCTTGCGGTATCCCACCATGATAAGCAGCCATGTACAGAATACTCCTGCCGTCACATAACCTGCCCACCACCGTCCGAATGTGAGAAGATAATTGATCATCCAACAGATCACCACCGCCGCAGTACAGGTGAATGTGAAAATCTTCAGCCCCATCAGAGCACGTCTGGACGGTTTCTCATAATATCCGGGAAAATCATTTTCCTGCACATAACATTCGATACCGTCATTTCTAAGGATACTGATAAAGTTCCTGCATATGTTCGGACCTATGATTTTGGAGGTAAGACCAAGTACCATAGAGTCTCCGTATGAACAGGAACACATCTGCATTTTATCCGTACTTGCAAAGAATCCGAAGCGTTCGATATAGCTTTCATACTCCGCCGGCATATGTATCCTTCCGATATTAGAGTATACCGCTGTCACGCTGCGGCCTCCAAGAGTTGTTCCCGCCAGAAGGAACAGATTCTTGATCTCCAGCGGAACGGCGCGCAGAAAGAGATTTTTTTCCAGGCGTACCAGGTCGTTCATCCTGCCTGATATTTCTTTTTCAAGCGCTTCCTTTCCAAACATTTCCTGCATTTTATCAATGACGTCCTCCAGCTTTGTCTCTTCGCTGAAGTCATAAGCAGTCTCTATCCAGCTCCAGAAATTCGTCATCGATCCTGACGGGAAAAAGTTTCTCAGATTTACGGGAATCATAAGGGAAACCGGCCGCTTAAGCCTGCTTTTGGGCACTTCCTCGTAAATCGCATACAGAAATGCCGCCGCAAGATAAGTAGTTACGGATACACCGTGTTCCCTTGCCTTTTTATGTACGGCTGACGCAGAAAGCCTGATTTCTGAGATTTCCATCTCTGACTGTTCCAGGCGTTCTCCTTTGAGCTGAAATGCTTTTCTCGATCTGCCTTTCCCGCTTTTCTTCCCGGTATAATATTGTGAAAAGCTATCCTCCTCATAATCACTGTCCGTAAATATTTCCCCGTTATCCAGTTCCGGAAAATTGTCTTTCGGATATGTGAGTATCAGATAGTTTCTCACAAGCTCTTTCAGAAACTGCACAGCCCCTGTTCCATCCGTCAGCCCGTGAAACACCTCCAGATTAATCCTGTTTTTATAATACGATACCTCAAACAGTAATTTCTTCTGATCCGGCACATAGATCCTGCTGCACGGCGGCCTGTCCTCTTTCTTTACCAGCGCCGGCAGTTCGCGGGGCTCCATATAAAACCAGAACAGGCCTTTGCGAAGCACAGAACGAAAGAGAGGATATTTATCCAAAGTCCGGTCAAGGGCGCTCTGCAGCCTGTCGGCATCTACTGGTTCTTTCAGCACACAGTAAAAACGAAACACTCTCGAGTCTTTCTTCCCGGTGGCCGCCGGGAATGCCTGCGCCGCATTGTCAAGTTTTCTCCATCGGCTCTGCCGTTTTTTTCCCATCTCTGTTCTCCTCCACACTCAGGAAATGATTAATATACCGGAAGCTCTCCTGCACATACAGATGTTCAATCCCAAGAGCAAAATACCCGTGCAGCGCCCCTTTGATCCTCTCGATATGCACCCCGCATCCTGCCTGCTTCATACGCCTGCCGTACTCTTCTCCTTCATCTCTTAACGGATCAAATTCCGCTGTCAGGATAAGGGTATCCGGAAGATCAGAATAATCCTCTGCGCACAACGGAGCAAAATAGGGATTCTCCCGGTCCTCGGGACTGCCCTCATAAAGATCCAGATAATCCGCCATTTTCTCACTTGTCAGGAGATATCCCGTGCCATTTGTCCGCACGGATTCATACGGCGAATCTTCTGTATAGCAGTTGTTCAGCGCCGGATAAATAAGGATCTGACGCCTCGGCCTGAAGTCTCCTGTATCTCTTGCCTTCATGCATACAGCCGCCGCAAGATTTCCCCCTGCACTGTCTCCCATGACAGAAATACGCTCCGGCCGTACTCCCGGCAGTATCTCGCCGGAAAAGAGTGCCTTTGCCGCTGCATAACAGTCCTCGAATCCCACCGGGAACCGATGTTCCGGCGCAAGCCTGTACTCCACTGAAACTACAAGCTGTCCGATGGACTGCGCCATGCGCGAACAGACCCGGTCATAAGTCTCTACGCTCTCCGTTGTCCAGCCGCCGCCGTGGAAAAACAGGATGACAGGAACATTTTTATTTCCGGATTTCATCGATGCCTCATCAGCAAAATACAGACGTACCGGTACTTTATATTCTTTATTGTATATCTCGATATCCAGTTTCTTTACAAAAATCCTCATGGGATCCAGTTTCTTCAGATCTGCAATCCACCGGGCAGACTCCACTTCGATGCCTCCGTAGGAGAGCGCCTGGAGAATTGCCTGTACCGTCCTGTTCATTTATACCCCCGTCTGATTCAGCATTTCAGTTCCACGATCGCATATGGCTTTCCCGACGCATCGCACAGTTCCACCACTGTGCGTTCCTGTTCAGCAGCCAATCTGGGATAGATCATATCGCCAAGCAGCGCGGATTTTTTATAGTCTACCCGTACCTGCCGTACCCGGAGATCCCCCGGCACAACTTCCAGCGCCATCTGCACATACTGGCAGTTATTCACATGTTCATTTGTATCAATGTGATATTTTCGCACCGGGAAAGCGCTTCCTTCATCACACTGTTCGGGAAGCGTGATCTTCCTTCCCTCATAGGGCATGTCCAGCGGCTGATGAGTTCCGTAGGGTTCGATATATTCCGCCGTAGGACGGGTTGGCCGGCCTTTCTCAAGATCCATAAATACCCATATGGAATTTGCGCGTGCGATCTGTCTGCCCTCTCCGTCTTTCATATAGAAGTTACGATTGCCGTACAGTCCTTTGAATTCTGTGGCAAACGTTCCCACCGTGATCTCTTCGCACAAGTGCGGATAACGGTCCACGATAATCTGCCAGTAGGAAAGAACCCACGCTTTCTTATCATGTTTCAATCGCTCCATCCCCAATCCTATATCCTCTGACTGGAATGTGCTGCCGTCCTGGAAATAATTGATCAGAGCCGGAAGCGTCATCGTTCCCCTGTGGTCGATCTCGCTGTATCGCACTCTTCCTCTAAACTCATATTTTTCCATATTGTTATTTTCCGATGTCATCTTCTGCCACTCCCTGTATATATCATATTTACCGCTCGTTATCCTGTGCCACATAATCTGACTCTACAGTTATGACGCACTCGAATCTGGGGTCCGCCCCTTTCAGTCTTTCCGTCATCCGCCTGGCCAGTTCATTCTTCTTCTCATCATCATAGTCGATTGGAACCACCATATCAAAAATAAGATTGATCTGCCGCTCGCCCTGTACCACCCGAAAATCATGAAGGCTGCACGCCGGATCCAGATCCCGCAGCAACTGTACGGCTTTATCCCGTATACGGAGCACGCTCTTATCTTTCATCTCAACCGGATCCATATGGATCACAAGAAATATCCCCAGTTCTTTTGCAGCCTCACGTTCAATCCTGTCAATGATCTCATGCGACTTCTCGATATCCACATCATTTGGCACCTCTGCATGGATCGACGCCATACTGCGGCCCGGGCCGTAATTATGCACAATCAGGTCATGCGTTCCCTCAATTCCATCATAGCTCTCTACAAAACGTTTGATCTCCTTATAGACTTCAGGATCAATAGCTTCGCCGATCAGGGGTTCCAGAGTATCTTTGGCTATTCCCACTCCGGCCCACATAACAACAAGGGCAACGCCTACACCTACAAATCCATCAATATTGATCCCTGTAACGGCAAAAAATATCAGGGAAAGAATTGTAGCTGCCGTAGTGATCACATCTCCCATGGAATCGGTAAATACCGCCATCATTACTTTTGAGTCGATCTTCTCACCAAGTTTCCGGTTAAACAGCCCCAGCCATAATTTTACTGCAATAGACAAGATCAGTATGAGTACTGATACCATCTGGAAATTCAATGTCTCCGGATTTCTGATCTTCCCAACGGAATCCTTAAGGAAAGTAAATCCCACCTCAAGTACAAGGAAAGAAACGACCAGCGCCGCTATGTATTCGATCCGCCCGTGGCCGAACGGATGGTCCTTGTCCGCTGGCTTCTCAGCCATCTTCACCCCCACGAAACTGATGATGGACGAGCCGGCATCCGACAGGTTATTAAACGCATCAGCAGTGACAGATACACTGTGCAGAACTAATCCTACTACAAATTTCACTACAAATAATAAAACATTACAGAAGATACCCACAATGCTCGCCAGCACTCCGTATGCGGTCCGCACGGATATCTTCTCCACGTCCTTATAATCTTTTATAAAATGTCGTATCAAAAATTCAGTCATCATTTTCATTTTCACCAGAAAAACCAGCTGATCTTAAAGTGTGAATCCGCCGTAATCCTAGAATACTCCTCTTCTGTCAATACATTTTTCAGTTTCTGTTTTCCTTCATCCGGCACAACTGCATTTGTGGTATCCATAAAGCACAGGGCAGGATAGAGCACGCACCACCAATTATGTCCCTTTGCAGCTCCGATCTCAACCCGCAGCGCCTCATAATTTCCTGCCGGAAATGTTACATCACCATAGGTTTTCTCCGGGAACCAGCATGTTGTGACCGCCGCATTCACGGGATAATCAGCGCCGGCATCCGAAACAATTCTACGGCTTACCTCTTCGATCCCATCAATATGCCTGCGCAGCCAGTTCTCCGTCTCTTCAGCGCTGGCTGATTCGGGCATCTTCTCTTTCATGTAATCAAGCACGGCATCGCGGACCTGCAGTTTCAGCTGCTGATCGTCATCACTGTCACTGTTCGCCAGAACATGAAATCTCACAACCTGCTGAGCCAAATGTGTCTGAAGGGCTGCCTGTTCAGCCGCATCTGCCTGCCGGTAAGCTCCAACCGTGATCACCGCCGCCAGCAAGACCGACGGCACCAGGCAGAACAGCCATGCGCGGGCCTTTATCTTTTCCTTATATATTCTTAACTTGTCCATATGTAATCCCTCCATATATCTGAACTGATATATGGAGTATGCTCAATTTTTACGAACAATATTCAATCGGCCCGAATTTAATCTTCTTTATGCCGGATCGTATCTACTACGGTATCCACCTGATTCTTAATATGCTGCCCTGTGATCCGGGTAGCTTTTTCTTTGTCATGTTCCTCGATCGCTTTCATGATCGTCGCATGTTCTTTCAAAAGCTGAGGATAACATTCCTTTTTCTTCAGATACTCGATCCGATAGCGGTACATCTGCTCTCGGAGATTATTAAGCAGCTGAATCAGCCTGTCATTGCCGGTGGCTTTAAAAATCACATCGTGAAAAGCCTCGTCCGCCGCTGCGATCTGTGTGATATCGTCGCTGCCCAGTATATCGCGAAAATGAGTGGCTGCCGCGTGAAGCTCCCTGACCCGTTCCCGGTCAATCCGGTCGCATGCAAGCTGTACAGCCAGCTCCTCCAGCGCGCAGCGGACTTCCAGCACGTCGCGCAGATTCTTCTCTGTAATCTCCGCCACTTCGGCTCCTTTCCGCGGTATCATAAGCACCAGCCCCTCCAGTTCAAGCTTTCGGATCGCCTCGCGGATGGGTGTGCGGCTTACTCCGAGCTTGTTGGCAAGCTGTATCTCCATCAGCCGTTCGCCGGGTTTTAACTCTCCCCGCAGGATCGCGCGCCGCAGCGTATTAAACACTACATCGCGCAGCGGAAGATATTCATTCATCGTAACTTCAAAATCAATCGGCATCCTGATTCCTCCTCACACTGTGTATATTCGTCACATAAACCTGTCTGGTCAGTTCCTTTTCTCTTATGTTTCTCTGGGCGGTCCTCGCAGCTGCCCGACTCTCGAACAATCCGAACACTGTAGGGCCGCTGCCGCTCATCATAGCTCCCAGCGCGCCCGCCGCCTTCATCTCCTGCTTGATCTTATCAATCTCCGGATGCATCGGGATGGTAACCTCTTCGAGGACATTCCCCATGGCGCCTGCGATCATTCTCAGGTCTCCCAGCTCCAGCCCTCTGATTATGCCGTCAATATCAGGATGCTCCGTGATCTCCTTTGAATCCAGAGCCTCATAGACAGTTTTCGTCGACACACTGATCGGCGGTTTTGCAATCAGTACTGTACATTTCGGCATGGCCGGCAGACGTTTCAGCTCTTCTCCGATCCCCTCCGCAAGCACTGTACCTCTCATGATGCAGTAGGGAACATCTGCTCCCAGCTTCACTCCCCGCTCCATCAGCGCCTGCTGAGAAAGCCCGAGGCGGAACATACGGTTCATTCCAAACAGTACCGCCGCCGCATTAGAGCTTCCGCCGGCCAGTCCTGCCGCAACCGGTATATGTTTCCTCAGAGTAATCCTGACTCCCTCGCTGAGCCCGTACTCGTCGATCAGAAGCTTTGCCGCTTTATATGCAATATTATCTTCCCCTACCGGCAGATACTTAAGATTCGTTACCACCTCGATCCCGGAAGTTTCTTTCTTCTCGATTCTGACTTCATCATATAAAAATATGGACTGCATGATCATGCGCACATCGTGATATCCATTCTCTCTTCTCCCCAGTACATCTAATCCCAGATTGATCTTTGCCAATGCCTTCAGTTCGATCTGATTCATCCTGTGTCCTCCACCTCTTTAATACTGTGTGCTGTATCTTGTATACATTATGCTTATAGTATACTCACATTCTCTTTGAAAATCAATAATTTATCCCCTGATGAGACTTTTTCGTCATTTAATCCATTAATCTCCTTTATACCCTCTATTGTGGTCATATATTTTTTTGCTAAGCTCCACAGATCTTCGCCATTCTGCACAATATGGCCAACGATTCCGGGCCGGTTGGACAACATTTCCTTGTCGAACGGCTCCATCCGGACATTCGTGATGCCTTCTACAGGGGTAAGCTTTCTTAAAAATACATCAAATGACAGAACAGCTTTCACCTCAACCGCTTCACTTCCCGCCAGCGTAACCGCCAGCTGCTCCACATGAGAAGTAAGACTGCTGCTGACCTTTTCCGGCATATCCGGATATTCGATCGTCCACGAGAACGGAACCATCCCCTGCCAGTTTCCGTACGGTTCTGTGTCGTCACCCCGCAGATACAGGAAAGACAGATGAAGGATTCCCTCCACGCGGATCCCTTCTTCCGTATGCTGTTCACTCTCCACCTGGATACTTCCCTGACTGTGGATGATCTGCAGTACATCGTCCTTAAGTTCCGGAAGAGACAGTCTCTCGGAAATCTTGCATTTGGACTGATTCTGCATGAGCAGCTCTTCAAGTACTGTATCCTTTGTCTCAAAGATACACTGCTGTTCCAGAGAGTAAAGATCTCGCAGAATCTCAGTCTCTTCCTCTCCAAAGATATTCATCCGAAGCGAAAGCGTCACCTCAATCCCAAGGACGCGCATTTCTCCGTCCTCATCCAGCCGGATATCCGCCAGTGTATCTTCGAGAGAGTGCTGAATATGATAATACATATTCTCGGTTACGCCGTCGCAGAGTATCCTTCCCTCAAAAGGTACGCTTTGTTCGATCCAGTCCGCTTTCTCCTCCGCCGACAGATACATACAGAATACGAGCAATTCCCCTCGGAGCAGGATCTCGTCCTGCCCCATACGGATATCCAGCTTTCTGACGCTGATATCAGTGAGGAGAAGCTGGCCGATGCTTTCCTTTGTTCCCGGGAGTGTAAGTTCTTCCTTAATCCGGTATGTATCTTTTCGTGATATTGCCAATCGCAGTAAATTCATTTTCTGTGTTTTCCGGTAAACCGGCACATCACTCTCCACATCTTCTGTCAGCTCTTCATCCCGGATCCATTCTCTGCCCACTTCCATTTCTGCCATGATGCGCAGACTCAGCTTCCGTGAATTTACAACAGTAGCAGTAAATTCCGTCCTTACATTTCTCAAAAAAAACGTTTCGTTGCCGTCTCCCTCTGCATACACCATCTCCTCAAATGGGAACTTTCCCTCCAGCACCGACGGCCTGGGATCCACTGATGCGGTCATGTACAGAACTTTAAAGTATACTTTTCCCGTTATTTTTACATAGTTTTCCACCGGCCGGATATCCTCGGCCTTCAGTTCTGCACTCCCCTGGATGACTCTTTGCACATCCTCTTTCTGATCCGGTACATTGTAATCTTCATCCAGATAAAACTGGTCAAAGATACTCTTTCCCTCCTGCGTATAATGGATCGGTTTTCTGATCAGTTCCATATCTCTCCTCCTCAATCAAATAAAACATCTTTTTCAATATATTCAAGCTGAATCACCACACAGGGATATGTGGCAATCTCCCTGATCTCCTCTCCTTTCTCCGGTCCGAGAAGATTCGTGCGGACATGTACAGCATCCTCCGTCTCATAAAGTTCCCGGACTTCCACGCTGTATCCTGTTGTCGGCTGTTCTCCATATCCCTCTGCTATGTAAAGGATCCCCTGATCCGCATAGGTCAGGCAGAAAGGATGCCTTTCTTCCTCACTGATCATCTCCTGAAGCTCCCGAGGCGCATCCTCCGGATTCAGCACCGTAAAATCAAGATCTCTCAACTTCTGCGTATCTTCATGCTTTACCACACATCCGGCAAGAAAAACGGCTGCTATCACGCAGCAGATGAATACACGTTTCATTCCCCGCTCCGCAGCTTTTTTCCATATATCATATGAAGCCGCCGTTTCAAATATGTCAGATGAATCTTACAAGCATTTTTCTTGTATTTTCCATATGCCGGCGGTATAATTAAACGCAGGGCAATATCTGCCCTCTTTATTAATTTACAGAAAGAAAAATGAGGTCTGACATATGATTCGTTTTATATGCATCGTTATCTTTGTAATTTTATTCCTGATCGTCACCATTCCCGTGCTGATCGTAGAATGGCTCCTTCACAAATTCCATCCTCATGCGAGCGACATCAGTTCCCTTCGCATCGTGCAGTGGGCTTTCCGGGTGATCCTGAAGATCACAGGCGTTAAGACGACCGTGATCGGCGAGGAAAATATCCCCGACGAACCGGTGCTGTTCATCGGAAATCATCGAAGTTACTTTGATATCCTGCTGACCTACAGCAGGTGCAAAAGAGTGACCGGGTATATCGCCAAAAAGGAGATGACCCGTTATCTCACACTTACTTCATGGATGAAAAGACTGCACTGTCTCTTCCTCGACCGCAAGAATCCGAAAGAAGGTTTAAAGACGATCCTCCAGGCAATCGAGGATATTAAAGAAGGAATTTCTATCTGTGTCTTTCCGGAGGGCACGAGGAACCGGGGTGAGGAACTGAGTATGCTTCCTTTCCGCGACGGGGCTTTGAAAATCGCTACCAAGACCGGATGTGCGGTGATACCAATTTCAATGAACAACACTGCGGAAATCTTCGAAAACCACCTTCCGAAAATAAAAAAGACCCATGTAGTTATTGAATACGGGAAACCGATCTATCCCGATCAGCTTGATAAAGATACGAAAAAACATATCGGCGATTATGTAGAAAACATTATACGGGAAACAATCCATAAAAATGCGGAGCTTGTCTGAAATTCGTAGAACAATCCCATATCTTGTGCTATAATCGTAAAGAAAATCACGAAAGCAGCGCCTCTGCGGTGCTCCGCGTAAATGAAAAGAGGGAAAAATATGAGCGCACAGAATCTCACCCTGCTCACAGATTTATATGAACTTACTATGATGCAAGGGTATTTTGAGACACAGGAAAACGAGACTGTCATCTTTGACATGTTCTTCCGGGAGAATCCCAACAAAGGCGGATATTCTATCATGGCCGGACTGGAACAGGTCATTGACTACATTAAGAATCTGAACTTTTCTTATGAAGATGTGGACTATCTGAGAGGGCTCGGCATCTTCAGCGAAGATTTTCTTCACTACCTGAGCGGATTCCACTTCAGCGGTGATATCTACGCTATCCCGGAAGGCAGCGTAATCTTCCCCCGGGAACCGCTGATCAAAGTCGTCGCTCCGATCATGGAAGCTCAGCTTGTGGAAACTGCTATTCTGACAATCATCAACCATCAGTGCCTGATCGCTACAAAAGCATCCCGCGTAGTGCATGCGGCACAGGGGAACGGGGTCATGGAATTCGGGCTGCGCCGGGCGCAGGGTCCGGATGCCGGTCTGTACGGAGCAAGAGCCGCCATTATCGGCGGATGCATAGGTACTTCCAACGTACTTGCCGGCGAACTGTTCGATGTTCCTGTCATGGGAACCCACGCTCACAGCTGGATCATGAGCTTTAAGGACGAGTACACAGCGTTCAAGGAATATGCACGCCTTTATCCAAATGCATGTACTTTGCTGGTTGACACTTACGACACGTTAAAATCCGGTGTTCCAAACGCCATCCGTGTGTTCAAAGAGATGCGCGATGCGGGGATTCATCCGAAGAGCTATGGAATCCGTCTGGACTCCGGAGACCTTGCCTACCTGTCCAAACAGGCCAGAAAGATGCTGGATGACGCAGGATTTACCGATGCAGTTATCGCAGCGTCTAACGATCTGGATGAATTCCTGATCAACGACCTGAAGCTTCAGGGCGCCGCCATCACGTCATGGGGCGTGGGCACCAACCTTATCACGTCAAAAGACTGTCCGTCATTTGGCGGAGTATATAAGCTTGCAGCTATCCAGAACGAAAACGGAGAATTCATTCCGAAGATCAAGATTTCGGAAAATGTAGAAAAGATCACCAATCCCGGTAACAAGACTGTCTACCGTATTTACGACAAAGAAACCGGGAAAATGCGCGCGGATCTTATCTGCTTTGTGGGGGAGGAATATGACACTTCCAAGGACCTGCTTCTCTTCGACCCTAACGCTACATGGAAGAAAACCCGTCTGGAAGGCGGCACATATACAATGAAAGAGATCCTGAAACCGGTATTCATCAGGGGAGAATGCAAATATGATTCTCCGTCCGTCAAAGAAATCGCGGAATTCTGCAGACAGGAAAAGGATACACTCTGGGATGAGACAAAGCGTCTCTTCAATCCGCATAAAGTGTATGTAGATCTTTCCCGGAAGCTCTATGACACCAAGTCTGCGCTGCTTAATAATGTGAATATATAAAGGAGTATAAATTATCATGAAGATTATCGTACTGGCCGGAGGCCTGAGCACGGAAAGAGATGTATCTCTTGCCTCTGCCGCCGGAATCTGCCGTACATTACTTGAAAGGGGACATGACGCATTTCTTCTGGACGTATTTCTCGGTCTTGAAAACGCGCCTGAGAACCTGGAAGATGTATTTACTATGCAAGGGCACGGACTGGAAATCGCCAAAAATATCAGCGAGGAGGAACCGGATCTGGAAGCGGTAAAAGCATCCCGACCGGATCAGTCCGACTGTTTCCTCGGACCGAATGTAATCGAACTCTGCCGGATGGCTGACATCACTTTTATCGGTCTTCACGGAGGCGAAGGGGAGAATGGAAAACTCCAGGCAACTTTCGATCTCCTCGGCATCCGCTATACCGGACCGGATTCTCTTGGTTGTGCAGTCGCCATGGACAAAGGCCTTACCAAGCAGATTTTCCTTCAGGCAGGGATCGATACGCCGGACGGTGTATGTCTGCATAAAACTGCATCGGATCATTCCCTTGCATCAACAGGACTTTCCCTCCCTGTCGTAGTCAAACCCTGCTCCGGAGGCTCCAGCATCGGCGTCTATATCGTAAATACAGAAGAAGAATACATGACTGCACTGGAGAACTCTTTCAAGTACGAAGACGAAGTTGTGGTCGAGGCCTATATCAAAGGCCGGGAGTTTGCCTGCGGAATCATCAACGGCGAAGCCCTTCCTCCTATTGAGATCATACCGAAGACCGGGTTTTTCGACTATGCAAATAAATATCAGGACGGAGCAACCGATGAAGTCTGCCCCGCGGATATTCCAAAAGATATCGAGACCCGTATGATGGAGCTGACTGTTAAAGCGTTTCACGCACTGAAACTAAACGTCTATAGCCGTGCGGATTTTCTCCTGGATGATCAGGGGCGTCTGTACTGCCTGGAAGTAAACACACTGCCGGGCATGACTGCCGCCAGCCTGCTGCCAAAGGAAGCAAAAGTCGAGGGGATCGAATACGGCGACCTGTGCGACCTTATCATACAGAAATCAATCGAGGCAAGATACGCCGGTTAATAAGGAGATATTTTTATTATGAAACACATGTCATTACAGGAGATCGCCGCCGCCTGCGGGGGAACCTGGCACGGAGATCCGGAAGATTTATCCCGCCAGGTATCAAATGTTGTCATCGACAGCCGCAAAGCCGGAAAAGACAGCTTGTTTATAGCTATCAAAGGCGCACGGGTCGACGGTCATTCTTTTATCCCACAGGTGATGAAAGAAGGCGCGCTCTGCTCTATATCGGAACAGGATCTTGGAGAAGTTGAGTATCCATATATCCAGGTCTCTTCCTGTGAACAGGCTTTAAAGGATATTGCGGAACATTACCGCCGCTCTCTGGATATCAAAGTGGTCGGTATATCCGGAAGTGTAGGAAAGACCAGCACGAAAGAGATGATCGCCTCTGTCCTGGCCCAGAAATATTCCGTTCTGAAAACGGAAGGAAACTTTAACAACGAGATCGGGCTTCCTCTTACGGTATTTAATATCCGTGAAGAGCACCAGATTGCCGTACTGGAAATGGGGATCAGCGACTTTGGAGAAATGACCCGTCTGGCAAAAATCGCCCGCCCCGATATCTGTGTATTTACAAATATCGGTGTGGCGCATATCGAGAGCCTTGGCTCCCGCGACGGTATACTGAAAGCGAAAACTGAGATGATCGATTATATGAATCCTGACGGATCCGTCATCTTAAACGGTGACGATGATAAACTTAGATGCTTCACTCCCCAAAACGGGATTTCCCCCGTTTATTTCGGACTGGATCCGACCTGCCCGTTCCATGCGGAGCAGATCATAAGCAAGGGCTTAAAGGGTACGGACGCTCATTTCGTCACTCCATTATCTGAATTTGACGTTCACATCTCGATCCCCGGAAAACATATGATTTACAATGCCCTTGCCGCTGCCGCAGTGGGATATGCTCTGGGAATGAAAGATGAAGAAATCGCGGAGGGAATCCGAAAAAACGTTCCCATCGCAGGCAGGAACAACCTGATTGAGGGAAAACGCTATACCGTAATTGACGACTGTTACAATGCCAATCCTGCATCCATGAACTCTTCCCTCGATGTTCTGGCATATGCCGATACACGAAAGGTTGCTATTCTGGGCGATATGTTTGAACTCGGCGCGAAAGAAAAAGAGATGCACTATAATGTCGGCCGGCATGCTGCTGAAAAGGGAATCAACGTTCTCGTCTGCATCGGAGAGTTAAGCGCCGAAACCGCACGCGGGGCAAGAGAAAGCTCTGCCGTACACGGCATGGACATGGAAATATATTATTTTCATACCAAAGGTGAATTCTTTGAGAACGCGGACAACATACTCAGAGAAAAAGATACGATCCTTGTCAAGGCATCACATGGAATGGAATTTCCTGAGATCGTAGAATGGCTGAGCAAGAAAGAATAGCAGGTAATATTATGTCATATCAGGTACTCGTCCTTGATCTGGACGGCACTCTCACCAACTCTGAAAAAAAGATCAGCAGTCCTACAAAAAAAGGACTGCTGGAAATACAGCAGTCAGGAAAAACCGTTGTGCTTGCCAGCGGCAGACCGATCAACGGAGTGGCGCCTCTTTCGAACGAACTCTGTATGGACCGGTATAACGGCTACACCCTCTCTTTCAACGGAGCCCGCATCACAAACTGCTCCACCGGCGAAATCATTTATAACCGGACATTGCCGCCGGAAGTAATCCGGCCTGTATGGGAATATGCCGGAACAGTTCCCGGACTGGATGTGATCACCTACAGCGATACGCAGATCCTGTCGGGGATACGGCCGAACCAATATGATGAAATGGAATCGAGAAACAGTAACATGGAAATAGTCCTGACGAAAGATTTCCCATCAGCGGTCTCCTTTCCCGTTAATAAAATGATCATCTCGGGCAATCCGGACACTGTGGAAAAAGTTATCGCTCCCCTGCAGAAAAAATACGATGATCTGCTGAATATCTATCTGTCAGAACCATTCTATCTGGAGATCATGCCTAAGAAAGTTGACAAGGCGTACGCTCTGGAGAAGCTTCTGAAACATCTCGGCCTGACAACTGAAAGCATGATCTGCTGCGGCGACGGATACAACGATATATCCATGATAGAACACGCCGGTCTGGGAGTGGCTATGGCAAATGCCCAGGCCGCAGTAAAAGACGCCGCAGACTTTATCACGCGATCCAATGATGAGGACGGTATCCTGCATGTCATCGATCTTTTTATGAGATAATACTGTGTCCGGTACTCATATGTTTAAAACCGGTTATTCGAAAAACCTTTCTTTCACTTCCTGCACAGGCATCTCCCGCCCTGTGTACAGTTCAAAAGCCGCTACTCCCTGCCAGAGAAGCATGCCGCTTCCTCCTACGGCAGCGCGGCATCCTGCCTCTTTCGCCTTTTTGATCAGAAGCGTCTCCTTCGGGTTATACACCACATCGGCAACTGCCAGTTCCGGTCTGAGGAACTCCGCCGGTACAGGGATCACATCCTCCATCGGGCTCATCCCCGCACGGGTTGCATTGATCAGTATATCGCTCTCTCCGATCACCTTTCCAAGAAGCTCAGTGTCATCCAGATCCTCTATGGAAACCTTGCGGATCGATGAAACGGCTTTTCTGATCTTCTCCACAGTTTTCTCACCATTGGCATAAAACTCATCTTTCCGGTTGAAGATTGCAATCTCAGCCACACCGTCCAGAGCTGCCTGCACTGCGATCGCCGTAGCTGCCCCGCCGGTACCGAGGAGCACGATCTTCTTATCTTTAATCTCTACTCCATGCTCTCTGAGATTGCGCACAAATCCTGTGCCGTCCGTCATATGGCCGGTCATTGTTCCATCTTCTTCAAACACGACCGTATTACATGCTCCGACCAGCTCCGCTGCAGGAGAAAGCCTGTCTACAAGCTGAGCTACCGCTGTCTTGCACGGCATAGTCACATTAAATCCGCCTGCATGAAGGGTTTTCAGCGCATTTACCGCATCTTCTGTCTTCTCCACAGGTACGTCAAATGCAAGATAGGCTGCATCGATGCCGAGTTTCTCAAAACTGTAATTATACATCGCCGGTGATCCCGAATGCCCAACCGGAGATCCGATCAGAGCGTAAAGACGTGTATGTCCGCTGATTCTTTTTTCCATATCTCTCTAAGCCTCCCGTTATATCATATATATCTGCAAAATATACTTTTACATCTCGTTTTGTCGTATACAATCAAAGCAGATACGACAGAAAACAATAGGTAAAGTATACCATAATCAAAAATGCTCTTCAATGCATGATAGTCTCAAAAGCCACTTCCGCCATGAGCTCTCCTCCTCTGGTATTCGGATGAAGTCCGTCACCAAGATGGATCCCTTTTTTCATCTTTCCAGGGTTTGCTTTATCTGCCGCCGCCTTATCATAATCGATCACTCCGTCCGCACCTGACGCTTCTCTTATCCAGGCATTAAATTCCTTTCTTACCTCTTCTCCTTTCTCAAACCAGGAGCTGTATTGTTTATCCCAGAAAGGCATAACTGTTCCCACAAAAATCGGCCTGTTGTAGCGATGAACAGTCTCTATGATACCGCTCATTCCTTTTTCCAGATCAGCCGCGCTTACAATCTCATCATAATGGGAAAACACATACGGATGCATAATATCATTGATCCCTTCCAAGATAAGAACCAGATCAGGTATATCTTCCGCGAACACATCCTGTTCAAACCGCGCCTGTCCGGCCGCGCCAAAGCAGACGCCATTTCCTGCCATTTCCGGAACATAACTGGCATTTCTTAGAATCCGGTTTCCGCCGATCCCGCAGTTCTCTATAGCCGCGAGCCCCGGTCTCTCTGCCATAAGCTTTTTTAACAACGCATCCGAAAAATAGGACATATGAGTAATAGAATCCCCAAACAGAACAATCGACTTTACATCAGGCTCTGTATACAGACAAATTTCTGTAACCCCGACTACGACATTAGCTTTATTCTCATCCGCTTCCACATACGGAAATATTTCCCGGCTTTCTTTCCATCCTTCCTCTCCGGTTTCCAGGCAGCATTCCCCGCTGCCCGTCCGATATAAAGTCCGGCAGCATTGTGTAGACCACATCGCTGCCGCGCACTGAACAGGCTGACAGTCTTTTATGTAAATAAACAACAGAATATCCTCACCGGCTTTCACGGACCAGTCGATCTCATCACTGAAAAATTCTGTTCCGGGATCTATAACGATCTTCTCTTTTCCGTTCTTTGTCACCGTGATCTGTTCCGAAACTTCGTCATCCTCTTTTCCGGCTTTTGCAACGACTGTCTTTTCAAGCGTCAGCGGTACCTTTCCATATCTGTTTGAAAACTTCAGCTTGATTTTTTCTCCATTCAGATTATTCCGAAATACTGTCCTCTGTGTAACATTCTCCACAACGCCTATATCGGTGTTATAATTCATCGGAATATATCTCCATGTAGCTTTCCACTTCTTTTCAGCTACTTTGGGCAGAATCATAGTACATTACCTCGCTTTCACACTACATAACTTTTTCAGCAGCCATTCTTAAACCCGTGATATCAAAGCAACTGTCTCCACATGTGTTGTCACTAACATTGGAATACACATCCTTCACCTTGTCACTGACATCGGAACACATTTTTTTCGCTTTGTCCCCGACACCAGCGGATTTCCCAAACCGCTTCTTTGCATTTCCAATTCCGTTTGTAAATCCTGTTTTATATATGAAAGTGATTTTATAGGGATCTTTTTCTCCGTTTTCATCGTAACCGCCAACGATTACTTTTTCAATTATACTCTCGAAAATACCTCTGTCAAATTCCTCCAGCACCTCATTTTGAGACAGTGCTTTCTTAAAATCTGCAATTCTCCTTTGCAGTGAACTTTCTTCATCCGCCTGCTGTTGAAAATACTCCAGCTTAGCTTTTGCATTACTCAAATCTGTTTTGAGGCTTACATCTGTTTCTTCATAAATATTCTGCTCAACAATGCCGCTCAAGTAATTATCCAACAGTTTCTTTCTCTTGTATGAAAGATTATCAATCTTTTTTTGCAGCTTGTTCAACTGATCTTTTGCGGAATTCTCTCCGAGGGCTTTTTCCGTGCGTTTCAGAAATTCTTCCAGTACATCTTTATTGTCTCTGCAGAGCATCCGATATGACTCAACAAAGGCTTCCTCGATCACTTGCTCCGGGATTCCTTTACTATCCGGGCAGAAACGCTTGCCGTCTTTTGTAGCTTTCACACACTGCCATATTGTTTTCTTATACTTTGAATTGCTGTGCCAACGCCTGCGTGAAAGATTAGCTCCACAGAATCCACATTCCAGCAAACAGCTAAAAGCATACTGGCGACTGAATTTTTCTCTTTTTCCCGGTGTAACACCATGCTTGCGGTTTCCGTTTCTGCGGCTTCTGATTTCCTGCGCCCTGGCGAACATTTCTTCTGAAATAATCGGTTCGTGATGATCATGTATGTAATACCGATCCTCTTCTCCAAAATTCTCCAACCGTCTTTTCGAGATTGGATCAACTGTAAAAGTCTTTCCTAATAAAATATCGCCCTTATACTTTTCATTATTTATGATTCCCATAACACTGGATGACACCCAGGGATTTCCTTTAATTGTCATTATCCCCTGTTCGTTTAGTTCTCTGGCAATCATTGTACTTCCGGCTCCCGCTACATACCGTTCAAATATGTAGCGGACAACCTTTGCACCTTCTTCATTAATGGAAATGGATTTTGTAGCCACATCATAATCATAACCCATGCACCCCTGAAAGCCAACAAGCTCTCCCCGTTTCATTTTCATCTTCAAGCCTTTTTTCACATTGGCTGAGATATTTTCAACCTCCTGCTGTGCAACAGAACTTAAAACCGTGACAAGAAATTCTCCATCCTTTAATGTGTTTATCTTTTCTACTTCAAAATATACTGCGATATTTCTATCTTTCAACATACGAACATATTTCAAAGTATCTAATGTATTTCTGGCAAACCGGGGAATACTCTTAGCGATAATCATATCAATCTTGCCGTCCATGCAGTCCTGAATGATCCGCTGAAATTCATCCCGCTTGTCTATCTTTGTTCCTGTAATGGCTTTGTCTGCATATACGCCTGCAAATATCCAATCCTTATTGCTCTGGATAAGGTCTGTATAATACCTCACCATAGAATTATAGCTTTTTATCTGATCTTCATCATCCGTACTCACACGGCAATAAGCGGCAACTCTTAATCGCTCGGCACGTTTTCTGGCAGAGCCTTCAGAAAAGTCATTTGCTTTAATCAATTCTATTTCCATTTTCCGCTCCTTCGCTTTTTTGTATTCCTATCGTAGTGTTGATTTTATTATAGATCAGCACAATTGATTCGTCAAGCGGTAATATTGGAAACGATACCATAATCTTTCATCAGTCTTTTCTGTATCAAAGAATACTCATTTTCATCAATCAATTTCTTTGTTAAAAGCTGTTTTAACATAGCCAACTGCATTGTATATCGTAATAATTTTTTTGTATCCATTTCATTCTCCCCTTTCGTCACTGAAAAGAATCCTGCAGGCGGCTGTCGGGGAACAGCCTCATTGGTATCTCACCATCTTTCCAGACCGGAGCAACCTCTCCGGAAGTATCATTATAAAAAACAGTATCCTCGCCACAAAGTTCCCACGCTCTGCTCGCAGCATGATATTTCTTCGCTCCTATTCATCTTCAAATTCCATATCTATGTATAAACATGAACTTTGCGCCACAATGTCACAAAGTGAAAATTGATGATGAATCGTCCTGGCGTATCTGCCACACGGCTCCACTGTTTCCTTTCGTCCTGCAGGATAAAATATTCAGTTTTCAAGGTACAGTGCTTTCCGGATCAGGAATAGAAAGGGAATATTCCTATCCTTAGCTTATAGTCGGATTTTAAAATCCAGAATCTTTGTAATCAGCTTTGTTTCCATTCGCCTTTTCATATATTCATCAGTCACATAATGAACTCTCCCAAATTCATCCTTGTATTCTCTCTTGCACTCACTTTTGATAAATGGCTGAAAATAGGAAAGTACCTGATTGATTGCTTCGGCGTCACCTTCGATAGCCACCTGGATGGTTTCAAACTCCGGCGGTTCTCTATGTTTCTTAGATTTCATATGTAGATTCACTCCATCAATTTTCTCATAAGCCTTAAAGAATCATCTTTGTGATAATGCACGGTACTCTGCACCAATTTTAGGCAGGCAGCGATTTCTTTCTCCGTCATATCCAGGAAATAAAGCATCAGAATAATTTCCCGTTTTTTTACGGGAAGTTTTTTCAATGCTTTGCATATCCATTCATCACGGACTGGAACCTGTCTGCCCATAACGGTAAAATTCTCTGCCATATCATAATCATCACAGCAATACAGAGCATCCAGATCTTTCTGTAGAAGTTCAGAAAAATTCACTTCCCGCTTTCTCTGCCGCTCTAATTCATCAAGATAATTCAGTGCCTCACCATGCAGAACTTTAATGCAGTAAGCGCAAAATTTTCTCCGCACGATTTCTTTTTCCTGACGGTT